>NZ_CAUGIN010000011.1:0-88241 GCF_959599685.1 Lachnoclostridium phocaeense | reverse complement strand
CATTACGCAGCTTTGACATCAAACTATCAATTTCCTTCTTCCCTTCGATGCCTTTTAAAGTTTTTGTAATCAAAGTTTCCTTATAATATCCATATTTTTGATACATTTCTTCCATTTGATCACAAAGCGTCTTACCCTGCTGCATATAATATACTGCAGCTTCCGCAAGCATCATAACAGCTGCAACAGCATCTTTATCCCGCGCATATGTTCCTACTAAGCATCCATAGCTTTCTTCCAATCCAAAAAGATACTCATACGTATGCTCTTCTTCGAATTTCTTTATCTGCTCACCAATATATTTAAATCCTGTCAAAGTTTCTATAAACTTCACACCATAAGCTTCCGCCATTACTTTAGCCATATCTGTGGTCACTATTGTAGAAACCAATGCGCCATTTTGGGGAAGCAGCCCCTTTTCTTTTCTCTGACTGAGGATATATTCTCCTATGAGCATTCCGGACATGTTTCCGGTAAACGCAACATACTCACCGTTCGAATTTTTAACATAAACTCCTAATCTGTCTGCATCTGGATCGGTTGCCATTACAATATCCGCATCTTCTCTTTTTGCATACTGCAAAGCAAGTTCAAATGCCCTTGGATCTTCTGGATTTGGGTAGGGCACAGTCGGGAAGTTACCGTCTGGCTGTTCCTGCTCCGGGACTACAAACACGTTCCGAAATCCCATTTCTTTCAAAATACGTCTAACGGGAATATTTCCAGTTCCATGAAGCGGAGTATACACTATTCTGATTTTATCACCATACTGCTTCACCAAATCACTATTAAATCCGCACTTTTTTACCGCATTTATATATGCCGTATCTAACTCTTCAGAAGCTGTATGAAACAAATTCTGCTGTATTGCATCTTCTCTATTCATTGTCTTTACAATACTATAATCTTGTATTGCATTTACTTCTGCTATAATCTCCGCATCTAACGGCGGTGTGATCTGAGCTCCATCTTTCCAATATACTTTATACCCATTATATTCCGCCGGATTATGACTTGCTGTAATAACTACTCCTGCTGTACACTGCAAATAACGAACTGCAAATGAAAGTTCTGGTGTAGGACGCAGAGATTCGAAACAATATGTTTCAATTCCATTAGCGTTAAAACACAATGCTGCCTCCTCAGCGAATTCCAATGACATATGCCTTGAGTCAAAAGCAATAGCAACCCTTTTTTTCTCTCCGGATTTATTAATGTAATTTGCAAGTCCCTGCGTAGCTTTGCGCACAGTATAAATATTCATCCTGTTACTTCCAGCGCCTATAACACCACGCAATCCGCCTGTGCCAAATTCCAGATCTTTATAAAAGCGATCTTCTATTTCAGCTTCATCATCTCTTATTCCACGCAGCTCCTCTTTAGTATGCACATCGAAATAAGCACTTTCACACCAAAGTTTATATTTTTCCTGATAATTCATTATTAATATAACTCCTATAATAGTTCTTCTCTACCACTTTCTTGCAAATGCTCAACTACTTTTTTAACGTCCTGCGCTTTTTGCTGATTACAAACAAGCAATGCATCTTCCGTCTCTACTATCACCAGATCATCAACACCTATCAAAGCTATCATTTTATCAGTAGAAGAGTATACAACAGAATTGGTCGTGTCCAGTTCAAAGTGCTCTCCCAGGAAAATATTTCCCTTCTCATCCTTCTCATGAATAGCCTCTAGCATATCCCAGCTTCCCACATCATTCCATCCAAAGTCGCCAGGCGTGCACCTTACCCTTTTGGATCTTTCCATCACACCATAGTCTATTGAGATCTTCGGGATTTGCGGATACAATTGCTGCAGAGCTTCCTCTTCAGCTTCTGTATTCAGTGCTACACCTATTTTTTCAATGATACTATACACTTCCGGAATATAGTTCTTTATTTCCGAAAGTATTGTACCTGTTTTCCATACAAACATTCCGCTGTTCCAAAGATAAGTCCCCTTTGCAAGATATTCTTCAGCAGTTTTGGAATCGGGTTTTTCAACAAATTGAAGTACCTTGTGAGAAACCTGAGTATCATCCTCGTACTGAATATAACCATACCCTGTAGCGGCGAATGTAGGAGTAATACCAATTGTAAGAAGACAATCCTTACTTTCTACTTCCCTGATCCCTTCTTCAATAATCCGGCCAAATTCTTTTTCATCCTTAATATAATGATCTGCCGGAAACACACACATGATACCACTACCATATCTCTTTTCAATCACTTCAGCCGCGTATCCTATACATGCAGCTGTGTTTCTTGCCGCAGGTTCACTTAGAATATTTTCTTCCCTAACTCTTCCTGCAACCGCCTGTTTCATGGCTTCCGCCTGAGTCTGATTCGTTACGATAAAAATATCCTCATAGTCTATAAATCTATGAATTCTATCTATCGTCTCATTGATCATTAAATCTTTCCCCGAAAGATTAAGAAGCTGCTTTGGTCTTTTCTGGCGGCTAAGCGGCCAAAATCTGGTGCCGCCACCTCCTGCCATGATCACTCCATATACTTTCATATATCTCTCCTTTACCAACGGAATGTGACATTTTTCTTGCGCTTGAAAACGATTTTTAATGAATCCTTGCATCCACACATTTTATAAAAGTTATTCTCTTTTTTCCCCTGCCTATACAGGATCAACAATTGCTTTAGATATAAACTCCTTGATATATTTTTAAAGATAAAAAGGAGCTTATTTCTATATACATGATACGTAAACAAAGGTGACCATTCTTTACTACTTCCAGTATGGATATGGCGTACCACTGAAGTAGGGCAATACAAAATAATCTTATCTTTCATCTTTCCTTCCTGCTTCTTCATACGATATGAAAGATCGGTATCTTCATAATACATAAAAAAGCGGGAATCGAACATACCTGACCAGTAGAACTCATCTCTTCGCATAATAACAGACGCGCCACAAGCATTATTGATCTGATACGGATGATTGTATTTTTCACAGTCAATTTCACCCGAACCAATATCATATCCATCATATGCTTGGTTAATTCCAGACCCTGCATTCTGAATAAGAGAAACCTTGCGTTCCTTCACCTCTGCAGGTGTCAGAGAAATTTGCTCAACCTGCCCATTGATTACAAGCTCCGCTTTAAAGTCCCTATCTTCATCCCAAATCGGGAGACAAATCTGAGATTCATTTGTAAAGCTATAGCTCTTACCCTCATCCTTAATATTTTTACAATATTTTGCTTCTATTTCATAGTCCTGTCCATTTAATTTGAGCTTTTTTTCAATCTGTCCTTTAGACCTGCCGGACAGATCAAGCTTGATAAAATCATAAAAAAACAGAAGTTTAGAATTAACCATCGCAACACACGTCTTATTGCGAATTGTATAATATAATTCTGCAAGCCAATCTGGTTCTACCATCGTATCATTATTTAATAATACCAGGAACTCACCTTTAGCAGCTTTAGCACCTTTGTTATTCCCGCCTGCAAACCCAAGGTTATCTTTACTTCGTATAATATTAACATCAAAGGGCATATCCGCCGCCAGCTCTTTAAGATAATCAGCAGATCCATCTGTAGAATTATTATCTACAAAAATAACTTCAAAGGTAAAATCTGTATGCTTGACTTTTTTCAGCGAACCAAAAAGGTTGTCCAGATACTTTTTCCCATTATAGTTAACAATAACCACTGACACATCATATGTGTAGCATTCTAAACGTTTCCCTATTTCTTTCATAGAATTTTTCGATTGAATACTCATTTGCACGCACCGCTGATTTTTCAGCCATATCCTTTCTCAAATTATCATCTTCAATTAACCGTCTTGTTTTTTCAACACATTCTTCTTCTGTATCCCAGGTAAAACCTGTAACTCCGTCAATAACCGTTTCCCTTTGACCGCCTTTATTGATCACAACAGGTACTGCCCCATTACTCATCGCCTCTATTGTTGTAATTCCAAAATGTTCCATTTTCTGGGGCTCAACCTCTTCCAGAACACCATAGCCGGTAGCATGCCAGAATATTTTTGCCTTCTTATAAAGCTGCATCAGCTCCTCATAAGGGCAATTCTCATGTATGAAGACATTATCTACTGTAGCAGCCAGCCTCTTAATCCTCTTTAAGTAAGCCAGATCTTTCTTATCATCAAACACCGCTCCAACCAAATGATACTGATAATTCTTGAATATTTCCTGGTGTTTAACAAAGAACCGTACCATCTCCAGCTGTTTTTTGCTATGTGATGCCACAAAAAAACGTCCGCAGCTTATGATAATATTTTCTTTTGCCTCTTCCTGATATTTTCCCTTGATTTCCTTTTCAAAAAAGACCGGCGGATATATCACATAGTTAGGCACCTTAGTCCCCCAGTATTTCTCTGCCCACTCTTTTGTAAATTCGGAATTTGACAAAAAGCAATCATAGCTATTATAAAAATCATTATCATGTTTTCTCTCAACAAAGGCCGCTTTCCTCTTCCACCATTTTCTCGGCACAAACGGCGGACGCGGAAACATACACTCGTATATGTTGACCTTTGCTTTCCCTTTATGCTTACTCATAAACATAAAGTTAATGAAAACATCATATTCCGCTGTAACATCTTCCACCTTTTTGCGATGCATAAGCACCTCAACAATATTTTGTGGGTTTTTAAAATCCAACTTACGGATCTTTGTCTTTTTTAACTCAAGTCCAAACTGACGATTAATATCCTCAATCGTCACAAAGGAATCCGCAAAAACATCTACATCATCATAATTAAAAACCACAATATCTATGTCTACTTTATAATCATAATATTCCTCCATAAACTGACATAGATACCCCATATGCTTTTCACCACCGCCAAGCGTGGCAATATATGGATTTAAGACCATTATTCTATTTACGTTGCTCACTTTTGTCTCCTTTTCGTATCCAGATTTACTAAACTATCTTATAATTTTTGATTTTATCATGATATACATCACATTTCAAGAAGTCCATTTTTAGCCGATTGCTGTTCTCGACATTTTTATTCTGCATACATTGAAACCACATCTTCCATAGGGTAAATATATATATCCACTTTCTCGTAGATATAATCTCTAGGAATCCCTAACAAAGTTTCATTCATCGTATAGTAACTCATATCCACTATATCTTTATACTCAATATTATCTATTTTTTTTGTCGTAAGATAAATCGAGCTTTCACTATCATAATATTGCTGGTTTTTAGACACAGCTTCTAATTCGTTCTCATTTTGAACAGGCACAACATCATAAGAACAATATGACACAATCGGCGATATATCAAACTTGTCTTCATGGTCATAGAAAAGTGATCCCACTTCACTCTCTGGATATTTTTCAGCAAATCGTTCCACGTTTTTGTCTAACTCAGCATATTGCACCTTCTGCTTACTGTCCATATACAAGTTGCACGCTAGTAAAAAAAGTGCCATAGCTATAAGAATATTTTTTTCTCTATGCTTTGACTCTATGAAAACCACAAATGCCAACAGTAAAGCCGGAAGGAAAATATTATAATATCTTCTCAGCAGAAAATACATCTGCGGTGCATTGCCGGACTTATATACGAAGTAACACGAAACAACTAATAATGACAGGATAAATATTCCAGCCAGCATATTAATCTTTTTGTGCTTCAATATCTTATAGCAACCAACCAGCCCCACTGCGATAATAATAGCCGGAAAAGTCTGATATAGATGGTCCAATATAAATTCTTCATAGGAATACATGTCAAGGCCGAATTCCGTAAACTTTCCATAGTATTTCTCTGGAGTTAATGTATTCCTATACATCATACATAAAACGCCAAATCCAATCACTATCAGAATATACTTACAAGCAACATGGTTATAAATATTCTCAATTATCCTTTTGCCATATTTACTGATAAAGAAGGAAACAATAAATGCACCTATTATTAATATAATTTGATATTTTATAATTTTAAAGTCTCTTGCACCAATTCTGTTATAATATATCCAAAAAACTTTAGATGTAACATACATAAAAACAGCGGTACAAACCGTATATATAGCACCGCATTTTCTATTTTTGTATGTAATGATAAATGCCCCTAATAGAGCCACCAAAAGATAGTCTATTCTAGCCGACAATGCCACCATAAATACAGTCGCTAATATCGGAAGAGGTATATCTTCATCTAAGAGGAGGCATACAATTAAAAGCCAGAAAAAAAGCGCTGTAGGTTCCGTCGAACTACTTCTTCCAAACCACATAATAACTGGTGACACAGCAAAAGTCATTGTATAAAGCGCCGCCACAAGTTTATCTTCTGAAACCAATACTCTTCTAATCAGGCAATACAGCAGCCAGCAACAAGCAACCATTACCAATGTCTGGCCAAAAAAAGCAAAGTCTTTTCTAATCAGCCCACACATTGCATAAAAAAAGCTGCTTCCAGCATAAAAGTCAGGATGCAAAGCTCCATCCCTTATCTGACATCCATTTTCAAATGAACCATAATTATAAAGAGATTGATCACTGTTTATAATTCCATTTTCTGTCAGTGCAACAAAAGTATCTACTGGCTTTTCTAGAGTACCATAATTCAGGAGATTAAATGTTTTCATTATATAAAGAGCCTGATCTTGTTGAACCGAAAGAACAGGGGAATACTGAATATAAATAAACAGTACAAACAGCATTACCCCGCCCAAAACCACAAGCTCTTTTGCAGACTTCATCTGAAAAAGATCATACTGTACGATTTTAAAGCTGCTAAACGCTGCAATAAATAAAATGATTATAGCTGGAATAATACTCCATTTGATTCCAATTGCACACCATATTGTTCCTACTAAAGGTGCCAACGCTATGATAGAACACAAAAAGAGAAAAACATAACTGACACCTATGCATACTTTTCTTATTGTAAATTTATATTTCTCTGCTGCTATCATTTTTTCCCCTCTTTGTCCTGATTAATACTAATTCAAATAGCTGCCTATGCTTTTTTACTATCACTTCCAAAATCATTCCACATACCAGCATCAACATAGCTGCTATCATTAAAAATCCCGCAAAAATCAATGTAGGAAATCTCATAACAAGCCCAGTTTTAAAGTATTCCGCAAAGACAGGAATTCCAAACCCAAGGGAAAGTACAAAAAACACGAAACTTATCAATCCAAAGAAAATAGATGGTTTATACTCTTTAAACAAACGAGCTATCGTCCTAAGTACTTTTATCCCATCACTATAGGTATTTAATTTTGACTCGCTTCCTTCTGGCCTGTCCTGATAAAGTACCGGCATTTCCTTCAACAAAAAATTTTTATCCAGTGCATGAATCGTCATTTCTGTCTCAATTTCAAATCCCTGAGACAAAACAGGAAATGTTTTTACGAACTGATAATTGAATGCTCTATATCCTGTCATTATGTCTTTTACATTTGCTCTAAATATTAAGTTAATTAGTCCACGGACCAATTTATTTCCCATATTATGAAATGGTCTTTTGTTTTCTGTAAAATAGGTAGAAGAAAGCCGATCTCCAATAACCATATCAGCCTGTCCGCTTAAAATATAGTCACACATCTCTCTTGCATTATCTGCCGGATATGTATCGTCACCATCTATCATCAAGTAACAATCGGCGTCTATATCACGGAACATGCTACGGATTACATTTCCTTTTCCTTGTTTATATTCATATTTTACAATTGCGCCAGCCTTGCGGGCAATATCATCGGTATGATCCGTACTATTATTGTCATAAACATAAATATCTGCTTCCGGCAAAGCCTCCTTATAATCTTTAATTACTTTTTCAATTGTAACACTTTCGTTATAACACGGTATCAATACTGCTATCTTGCTCATTTTTCACTTTGGTATAATTTTTTATACCGTACTCCTTTCTATATCTTCCTCTAATGGTCACTCCCTCATAGGGCTCTATACCCTACTGCATATGGATAGTTGAAACTATTAACTTTATATGCAATTTTGCGTAATCATCAGTACATAGATATTATACATTAAAAAGAGCGCCTGAAAAGAAATAATCATATTACAATAACGTTCCTTATTTTGTTTATTACAGATTGTTACGGGTTGAAAAGCTAACAGTCCACCCCATAACATCGGCAAAAAATACCTAGCTTGAACGCCCTCTATTACATGGCTTCCCACTTCCGTAAACCATACATAAAGAGCAGTAAAAATCAAAATCCCCGAGATAATAATGCAACTAATAATTCCTCCACGTTCTCTTTTCAAAATCTTATTATTATGAAAACGACTACTTGTTTCATCCACAGAATAGGAATCAGTCAACCATACATATAAAAGCAGGCAAAATTCAATTAAAGGCTGAGTTACATTCCCCGCATATCCTAAAGCAACAAACCCTCCCCTGTTCACACCTGCGAGCCATTCCATCGAAAAAATGCTTGATGCAACCGATGAAAAAAGTATTTTTATATACGCCACTGGATGATGCAATATATTTGACACCTGCAGTGACAGGTTAGTGTTGCCACCTCTAGCGTCCCCAGCTTGTGGTAACCCCCCCAGAACAATATATAATACTAGACATGCTCCAATAATAACACACCCTATTAAAATAGACTTACAAATACATTCCTCTTTTTTAGAATAGAATTTTGTCGAAGGCAGTAACAATAATAATAATAGCAAAGGTAAATATACACCTTGTTTAGGACATGATGCAATTAATACTAATACACAAAACAACCCTCTTTCTTTCCACGGCATTACTTTCTCCTTAAAGTAAAACGCTTTTATAATAATCGACATTGCCAAAACAACACATCCAGTTACTGTAATATCATACGTATAGGATGCTGTCAATATCATTGTAGTAGGTAGTAATCCCGTAAAAGCTAACAACACTTTTCCAATAGGTGTAATTTTAATAGCAAAAAACATTAAAACACAATACAAAACCAAATTTGTAGTCTTCCCTAAAATCCAGATACAATAAAACGGAAGTTCTAAAATTGTCCCCAGTTTAAGCATAAACATCTGAAAAAGATATCCCATATCATCATATGTTATTTCCATCTTTCTAGCTTCTTTGCCCGAAGGCATGTTCGCTGTATTATTTAAATATCTTATTTCATCAATTCTTTCTTCTATTGACTGAAGCTTCTTATCAAAATTAGGTGGATTACTATTTATAAATGCGCCAGCTTCAGATTCCACACCAGATTCATCTCGAACAGGATCAAAATAACAATTTGCAAAATGAATATGCTCATCCCACGAATTTGCATGTGGTGGCTGAGCTAATAGAAGCACAACACCTATAATCAAAGCACATACCACAAAAATATTTTCTACTGGCTGTTTGTACTTTTTTAAAAAAGTAGCAAAAAAAAGTACCAAAAAAAATGTCGCTCCCCAATAAACCATTCTAATGGGGCTTGGTTTAAAAGAATTATCAATCAGAAAATCTGATATTTTCACCGGCTCTGACAATTCTCCAAACTTAAATATTATTTCTTCTATATTTTCTCCAACATTAATAACTGATCTAGATAGTTGGGCCCTAGACTCATCTGAGACAACAATTTCACTTATATTATTATATCCATCTCTAACAACAAATGTTATATCACAAGCAAAATCACTATACGTAATATATGAATATTCAAATTTATTTAAATACACATTATCTAAAGTTATATTTATCTCCCCACCATCTTCTGGTACAACATAATCCTCTTCCCCATTTTTTTCGATATTGTTTGTAGATATATTATTTTCAATCTTTATTTTTCCCTTTTCATTTCCCGCCTTACAATATTTAAAAAACGAAATGCCACCTTCTAAACATATAGCAAGAAGAAAAGAGATTACAATCATCAATACAACACTTTTTACTCTTTGTCTCATTTACTTTGCCAACCTTCTTTGTTTTACTCTTCATTTAATTTACTTTCCTGCTTCTCTTCAAACAAAGCAATTTCCTGCGCCAGCTGCTTAATCCTAATAGACATTCTGGAAACAGCAATAGTTAATCCAAAGATGATTACTAAAGAAAAGCAAAATCCCATAAAAAAAAGCATATTAATAGGGCTGGCAATCCCCAACTTAACTGACAACCAGGTTGTCAATTGAGGAAAACAATCCAAAATAAAAACAGCTATCCCTACCATCAGCCAAGCTAATGCATACCGTAACTCCAATCTTTTTTTTCGGATCATATCTACAATAACAACAAGTGCTATGATAACAATAACACCAACAATTATCTGTATCCTTATGTTCATCCTCTTCCTCCTATTATTTTCTTATCCGCTCTATTAATATAGCAAGGGTAACTTTAATCATATAATAAATTGACTTTTTTACGGAAATCGATGAAACCCCTCCCCCTCTTTCATGCATGACAACTGGTATTTCTTTCACTTTCATTTTATTGCGTAGTGCAAAAACAACACTTTCTGGTTCTGGATAATCCCTTGGATAATCTTTAGAAAAAATTCTCATCACATTTCTCCCTATCATGCGTAAACCAGATGTGGGATCAGTAATCCTAGTTCCTGTCAGCCAATAAATCAACTTTGAAAAAAAGCAAATTCCAACTCTCCTCATAGCTGATGATTGAAACCCTTGCTTTTCTATAAATCTTGAGCCAATAACCATATCCAAATCATACTTCACAAGATATTCACACATAACATTCAAAAACTCTGGATCATGCTGCCCGTCTCCATCTACTTGAACAGCCACATCATATCCTCTTTGATATGCATACATATACCCTGTCTGTACAGCTCCTCCTATACCAAGATTAATAGGAAGATTAATAACCTTAAAACTATTCGCCTCACAAATTTCACGAGTCTTATCCGTTGAGCAATCATTTATAATGATATAATCAAATCCTCCTGCCTGTTCTTTTATTGATTGAATCGTATTTTCAATATTTTCTTCTTCATTATAGGCTGGTATAATAATTAACTTTTTTAGCGTTTTTTGTTCTCTTTGCATCTTATTTACCACTCAATTTATAAGACAATCTTTCTTCAGTTTATCTACAGTTCTAATACCTTATCTGCCACTTTATCCCAAGTAAATTTTTCTAGCAAACGGCTATATGTAAGCTCTGAAGCATTTTTTCGTGTCTCAGGTTCACCAATCGCATCATTTAGCGCCTTTTTTAGCAAACTCACTGAATTATTCTCCAAAACCATTCCGTAACTGTCGTCAACAATCAACTCTTTAGCCCCACCATATTTTGTCGTAATAATATAGTTATGACATGCTGCTGCCTCTAAAACAGACGTCGGTAAACCTTCAGGATAAACAGTAGGGAGACAGAAAATGTCTGTTTCCTTTAATAAAGCTATTACTTCTGCATGTGAAATAGAGCCTAACAAACATATTTTTTTTGTTGCTATCTTTTCCAATCGTGCTTTTTCTTCGCCATCACCAGCTATAGCTAAGTAAACATTATCTGCCGGCAGCTCTAGAACAGCCTTAGCCAACGGAAAAACACCTTTTTCTTTCAGTAGTCTTCCTGTAAATGTAACTAAAATAGCATTTTGAGGAATCCCTAATTTTTCTCTATAACTGTGCGCATTTTCCTTTTCTAGCAAACTCGTCAGTCCATTCATATCCATAGCATTATATAATATCCCTTTGCCATTAATATGAAAATGCTTTAACCACTCTAGACTAGCCTGGGAGACACCATAAAATTCTGGAGAAAATCTTTTTTCCATGGCCGTAATAGAATGTTCATATACTTTCCCCAAAAAATCTATATATTTATTTGTCATAGGTATATGTCCCGTCCCATGTTCAATAACTATTGTAGGCACTTTCTTTTTATATCCCAACCAAACTCCATACAATGAAAGGGGATAAAATCTAGTATTAATAATAAGGAGGTCATAATTTTGGCAGGAAATAATACTATGAATTTTCCGGGCATCTGCATTCAGCTTTGGAATAGGTAATCTTCCATCCATGGCAGCAAAACACGGTAGTCTATAAACCTTTATACCGTCCATTTCTTCATAAAGCAACGTTTTATCTACATTTTGTGCAATGACTGTTACCGCATGTCCTTTTTCCACCAATTTTTTACCCAAATTATAAGTATATCTCTCGACTCCTCCTAAATGCGGAAGAAATTGTGCTGAAATAATACAAATATTTTTCTTTTTGCGCATATATTTCTCCTCAAACATATTCTCAAGAATATTAGACTACATTTTCCCCATCGCCAAAATCCAAAATATACGGGCAATGATTTACTCGTTTTTCTTCGGGTGGCATCTTCATATAATCCCCAAACAGTCTTGAAAGATAAACATCATACTTATTAGGCATCTTAACAGTGAGATTTTCAAATTTCATTTCTCTTAAAGGATATAATTCTTCTTTAGAAATATAAGCCCTATCTGACATTGTTACCTCAAATGCATTTATATACTTACATGACGTATCATTATATCTCTGAGCTTCTCTAAGAAGACACTTGTACAAAAATCGCGGCGAAATATGCAGAACTTTTAAAACATAGTGTGTTATTGCACAAATGACTTTTGCCACAATCTTCTTTATACCATTCAACGGTATGATCGGACTAGGAGTACCACACAGAAAGATCATCTTATTTAGTATCCATGTTCTCTTTAATTGACGTTTTCTCTTCTTAGCATCATCCGGCATATTGTCCATTGGAAAAATATCTATATCTATGCAAAGATCACATTTCAGTTTTCTATTACAATAAGGGACAAATTTTGTCCCTTTTTTCTGCAAATGTGTAACATTACATGCATAGTTTCTATCAATCAATGGTGTCAATATCTTATATTTTTCACCCATTTCACCTGGAAGAACTTCTAAAAATTTATTATAATCTTTTCTTGGCATCGCAACATCAATGTCGTCATCCCACGGAATAAACCCCTGATGTCTCACGACACCTATGCCTGTGCCTCCAAGCATAATGTAATCCAAATGATATTTTTCGCAAATCACTATAAAATCTGCTAATATCTCTAATTGCGTCTTTTGCAATCTTTTTAGTATTTCCGGCTCGTATTCTTTATATTGATATTCTTTTCGCATTTTATTTTCCAACCGTATTTATATTATTTAAATCCTTTTTTATTTGTGTTGTAGATATCTCAGGAGTTCTGGGAAGATAGATGACTTCACAGTACTCTTTTAAAAAATCAAATTTCCCCTCCCAGTCGTCTCCCATAACGAACGTATCTATATGATAAGCTCTCACATCCGAAATTTTCTGCTCCCAGCTTTCCTCCGGTATCACCAGATCCACATACCGCACAGCCTCCAGCAGCCTTTTCCTTTCTTCATATGAAAAATAACATTTTTTCTGTTTTTCTTTCCAATTAAACTCATCTGTAGATAAGGCTACAATCAAATAATCTCCCAATGATTTTGCTCGTTGGAGCAAATTTATGTGTCCATAATGCAACAAATCAAAAGTACCGTATGTAATTACTCTTTTCATCTTTTTCTCCATTATGAAATATTTTTTATCCTATTAATTATATTCTATCCTATATATGATGTCAAAGTAATTCTCTTTTAGCCCGATTCACAACCTTATCAAACAAAACCTTTCCGAATGCAGGCAAAGCACATCCCACAACAATATAAATCCCGTCAAAATGATAAGACACTGGAAAACTCGCCAAAATTTCTATATTTGACTCACCTGATACCATATACCAAATCACATCAACTATTTTAAAACTCAGAAAATGGAATGCCATAATTTCATATGTATACTTTCCCAAAAAGCTGAAAATATTAGCAATAACTTTTGTATATTTATTTATGATTTTTGCAAAGAACATACCTTGATATATGCCAATCAGAGATAAAAGTAAAAACTTTTAATCCCTACCAT
This sequence comes from Lachnoclostridium phocaeense, assembly GCF_959599685.1. Classification (NCBI taxonomy): domain Bacteria; kingdom Bacillati; phylum Bacillota; class Clostridia; order Lachnospirales; family Lachnospiraceae; genus Lachnoclostridium; species Lachnoclostridium phocaeense. The sequence continues at coordinate 74,347 of NZ_CAUGIN010000011.1, read as the reverse complement.
CTGCCCGGCAAGCAGTGGACGATATCCACATTTATACGCCAAATAAATCGTGCAAATAAAACAAGGTATTGCAATATATCCTTTCAAATATTTCGAAAAATCTTTAACATATGTATTAATAAAGTAAGCTAATACTAATAAAGGAATCACAAATAAAGAAACATCTAATCTGTAATCCAGCATAAACTTTAATTCCATGCGCTCATTCCCAAGGAAAAGGCATATTCCCGCAAGGCATATTATTATATTTTTAATGAGAATGGAATGCTTTTTACTATATTTTCCAAAAGTATTGCCAGCATAGATTATTAGCCCCAGCAGACTTGATGCTAGAATCAAAGGAGGTACAAACCACATTGCACCGCATAAATCTTCAGTATTATTCATTACTATATTATTCAAAAAATAATTTCTGTAATCAGAAAAATCCCATTTACTTCCTTCTATTCGACATATAAACTGGAAACTATCGAAGAAATGCAGAATCCCTATCAGAGAGGTATATATCACATACTTACTCCAATTACTTTTTATCCTGTTTCCAATATTTAAAAAAGGATCATTACCATATTTCTTCTCATTGTACAAAAAGCCCGAAACGAAAAAAAACAGAGCAAGATGATATGTATATACATAATCAGACAACAGATATGATGCATGCCCTACAACAACAAAAAATATGGCCATTCCCTTTAATATGTCAAAATATTTCCTTCTTTCCATTATCTCCATTTTCTCTCATCCTTCCGTAAAGCTTTAATTTACAAATCCCCCCTTAATCTATACTACTTTCAGGCAAATTGACTCTTTAATAGAAACATGCTAATATAAATTACACTTTAATGACATTCCAAGTCAATCGGAGAGGAGCCCACATAATTATGAAAGACTATATATATATTATAAGCATATTTCTTATTCGCCTACTACTAAAGATCATCCCGCATGGTAAAATCAATGAACGCCAAGCTATCTTTATCAGCTATTTGGGAAAACAATATTCTTGCAACCCAAAATACATCAGCCAGGCTCTTCTTGATAGAGATCCTGACTTTTCTGTCATCTGGGCATTTGAAGATCCAGAAAAATTCCAATACCTTAACGAAGCTAATATCACCATTGTAAAATATAATTCTTTTCAGTTTATAAGGAAATGTCTCACTTCAAAATATATCATTACCAACACTCGAGATTTAGCACATATACCACTATCTTCATCTCAAATTTTAATTAACACATGGCATGGTGGAGGAGCATACAAAACAGTAGGTACTGCTGTATCTACCCTTCCAAAATCCGAAAACTATCGGCAATATATTTTCCAAAAGACAAATATAGTTTTTATTTCCAGTTCCAAAGCTTTTACTGATTTAACAATAAAATCCAGTTTTCACCATAAAGGAAAAATACTGGAATGTGGAATGCCCCGAAATGATATATTAATTAACAAGAACATGGACTCCATAAACCAAAAAGTCCGCTTTTTACTTCAGATCCCTGCTGATCATAAAATACTTATATATGCTCCTACATATCGAAAAAACAAACTTCCTGATTCATACTCCTTCGATACACGAGCTGTTAAAAAAGCTCTGTCCGAGAAATTTGGAGGCAATTGGGAAATATTGTTTCGGATGCATTATTACATTATAAAACAACTGTCACATGATCACAATGATTTTATTGATGCATCAGACTATCCAGATATGCAGGAGCTACTATACGCCTCTGATGCGCTTATCACGGATTATTCGTCTTCAATTTGGGACTTTTCTTTCACTAAACGTCCTTGTTTTTTATATGCAACAGATTTATCTGCGTATGATTTAAAACATGGTTTTTACACAGACATTCACACCTGGCCATTTCCTTTGGCAGAAAGCAATAAAGAACTTGTTCAGAACATTCTACAGTTTGATGAACAACAATACTTTAATGCTGTTAAGCAACATCATTTGCAGCTAGGGTCTTTTGAGAGAGGGACCGCCTCTGCCCAGATTGTTGATTATATCCTTAATCCTTCTATACAAAAATAGAGCAACATAAAAAGATTTGTTATTTCATTGAAATCAGTGTCCGGGCTATCTGCATTATAGTATTTCGCTTTATTACTATAAGGATTAATGCAATTGCTAATATTGTATAGCGAATCCACAAATGTGTGTATGTCGCCAACGCAACAATAGTAACTCCACCAAAAACCAAAAGAATAAGCAATATTGTCTTTATATCATATAATTTAGCATTTTGCCCATGTTTCTTACATATTCTAATCATAAAAACATAATGCAAAATCGCAAAAATAATATAACTAGCTAATGTTGTATAACCTGCTGCCAAATACCCCACCCAAGGTATAAACGCCAAATTTAGAGCCACATTCAATACTGCCGCCCCTACGGAAGCAATTGCTGTCATTTTTCCTTCTTCATAATAAAACTCAACATTTATAAACTGCTGATATATATACATGATCAACACACTAGCCACAACCGGTGGCACAATCCATATTGCCTCATAATATTCTGCTGGAGCAAATATTTTAATAATTTCAGGGGCAAAGAAAACAACCATTAAATTTAATCCAGCAAAAAACACCACTGAAATATTTGTTATTTTGGGGATATCCTTTACCTCCTGTTTTTTTAGAGATTTAAAAAGCCAAGGTTGCAACGAGTTATTAAGGGCAGTGTTAAATAAAAGCATTATCATCGAAACACTATATGCAACACTATAAATCCCCGCTTCTTTATCGCCGACTATCTGCTGAATCACAATTCTATCGGAATGACTAAGAACCATCGTCGACAAATAATATGGAATCAAAGGAATATTTGTTCGTAATCCATAAATACAATAAGATAGTTTAATCTTTGACAAGAATAATTTACGGAAAAATATCAGGAGAAGTATTGCTGTTAAAATTTCTACAATTGTCCTTGCAAAAATTATAATTTCGGCCTCTTTTTTCAAAAAAACAATTCCTAATATTCCCAAAAAGGGTGTAAAAAATGTGCATGCAAGCGTCAAGACCACCATTTGAATATATTTATTTTCTACTCTCTGCCATCCCTTCCAAAAATTTGCAATAGGTGTAGCATACATAATCAGGAAAATAAATACAGTGATCGTTGTATCCATTTCTGTCAGTCCATTGATTCCATCTGTAAAAAGCAAATATATGCCAAGAAAAAATGTTGTAACAACAAGACTCAGCACTTCCAATGAAGATGTATACGAATATTTATCGTCACTATATTTCGTTAGACCTACTATATATGCTCCAGAGAATAAACGCAAAGTTACGATTATTTCAAAAATCTCTAGCCAGGACAGAAACACACTATATCTTCCATACTCTGAGGCGCTTAATAACCTGGTATAAATTGGAACAACTAACATATTAATTCCTTTTTGTCCAACATTACAAATTGTATACCATATGGCCGCCTTTAGCTCTATTGAAAGATTCTCATATCTTATTTTTATCTTTTTGATACTTATCATTTTGCACACTCTTCTATACTATCAACATCAATTTAACTATACAAATTTTGGATCTCTTCAAAGAAAGAATTTTTGTCAAATCCCTCCTGTTTTATAACTGTTGTCGCACCGTCTCTGTTGCTAAAAGATTCCCTTTGATTATATATTTGCATAATAGTTTTTTTCCACACCGCAATATTATCTAAAGGCAAGAAAAAGACATCCTCCCTTAATTTGGTCTCTGGCGAAAAATTATCTGCAAACAAACATGGAAGTCCAGAAGCCTGTGCTTCTATTGCAGCAATGGGAAATCCTTCATGTAAAGAAGGCATTAAAAAAACATCCATAGCCTGTAGCCACTGATTCACATTTCTTCTTTCCCCTAAAAGTAACACATAGTCTTCTAGCTGAAGCTCTTTTACTTTCTGCCTGATTTTTTCCTCTAACGTGCCAGTTCCTATAATCAGGAGTTTAATATTCCTATTTTCTCTCTTTAGTTCCTTCATAATATCCAAAAGATACATTTGATTTTTTACTGGACTCAAGCGTCCAACAGTTCCTAACACCAGGCAATTTTCTGACACTTGTATCTCCCTTCTATATTTTTCTCTAGTATCAGGATTAAATTGATATTTCGATACGTCTATTTTATTTCGAATATATACCCAAGGAACCTCAGTTTCTCCTTTACATCCAAACATCCACTCTGCTGCCTTTTCAGAACACGCAACCAAGTTGGTCGCACTTTGTCTAATATTTTTTTGCAAACTCGCAAGAACTTTTTGCTCAAACATATTAAATCTTCTCTCTGATGAATTATGAGAATGTACAATTATTTGAGGAATATTTTGTCTTTTCGCCACATTCAAGGCTACAAATGCATACAAAATCACACCTGTATTAATGTGCACTATATCATAAGTATTTTTAGAAAGTTCTTTTCTTAAATCCTTTGCGAAAAAAAAGTATCTAGTAGCTTTCCTTAAATTAATATTCCCGTCTATAACCTCAACACCTAAGCTTTCAAAAGACTCTTTTAACTCATTATCGTAATTTTCTCCGCAGCAGTACCATGTATATTGGTATTGATTCTTCGATGCTCCAATCCATTCTTCCAAAAATTTTTGTACTCCCCCACGCGCAATATTACCTGTACTAATAAGCAAGACTTTCTTCAATTTCTAGCACCTCTTCTAAAGCAACTGCAAAAATTCATTTATTGATTTTTGAGTGCATCTTTTCCAATTTTCGCGATTTTTTTGATCGTATATTCCTCTAATAGCTTTTTGCAATTTTACAAATAATTCCATTCCCGTAAACTCTTCTTCGTCCAAAAAAAACTCTTCAAGCCTGGCCATTTCAGCAAAATGCAGCATTTTTTCATCCCAAACAAAGCCTGACACAGGAACATCCAGAGAATAAGCACATATACAAGCATGTAATCTAGCTCCTAATATTCCTCTGTAGCGTGATATAACACGAATTAAATCTTCCGCATCTTTAGGAACCACAATAGTTTCTTTTATATTTTCTTCCATGCCACAATTCTTTAGCACTTTCAGTCCGAATATATAGTCTTCTGGCAACCCATTAGTAAAAAATTCCCATTCTATTTCTTCCCTATTTAATATTTCAATCAACTCAGAGTAAGCCTCAATTAATTGTTTCTCAGAAAGCTTTCTCCAGCCATAATCTGTATAAATATCTCCTCTTATTAAGTTTATACCAACTTTATCGCCAGATTGCTTACGCTTCCCATAACATTCTGGTATCCAAAATGCTGGATCTCCAACTGGAAGAATTCTAATAGACTTACTCGTAATGTAATCACTTTTTAATCTTTCTGCTCCTACATATCCATCACGCGTAGTAATCATCTTTACACACGGATAATTTGCATGTACTCGCAAACATTTACATCGCCAATCATCCGCGTTATATTTTTGAACATTCATAGCATCAAACATAACAGGAATATTCAATTTTTCAGCACATTCAACCGCTATTGAATACTGTGCCCACAAATTCTGTGTACCATATTTAAAACTTCCACAGGCAAAAATCAATCCGTCTGCTGTTTTCAATATATTATAATAATACTTATAAAAACGAATTCTCATAGCTACATAGACTAATTTATATGAAATTGTACTATTTGGAAGAAAATTGGCCAACAAGCGTATTCCTCCATATATCAAAAATCTAAAATTTTTTTTACAAAATCCCAAATCTAAAGTTACACACTCAGTCTCTTTCCTGCAAATTTCCACCAGGAATTCTACGCATTCCCCGATGAAATGATCTCCATAATTTTGTATACTATTCAATCCTGCTAGAACAACCCGCTTTTTCATTTCTCTTATTTATTCTCCATTTCTATCAACATCCGCTGATAAGCTTCCACCATGCCTATAGCCGGCTCCCATCCTAATGCGCGAAGTTTGGATGAATCCAATTTCATACGTACTGCTGGAGCATATCCATATAAATTCTTTTCAGGAATGTCATACACGATTTTAATTCTTCCCTCTGCAATATTTTCTGCAACTAATCTGGCCATGTCTTTAATCGAGCTATGCATTTCTTCATTTACAATGTTATATGCATTGGCGTCGTCCCCCTCCATAAGGATAAGCAAAATTGCCCTGATTGCATCACTTGTATAGCAATAATTCCCCTCAGACTCTCCTGTTGTATGCAGTACGATGTCCTTCTGCTCCAGTACAGCCTTTGCAAATTGTGCAAAAACTCTATTTTCTCCTGGTAATATACCTGCGCCAAACATTTGCGCCAAACGCGCAATTTTCACTTTGACTCCATATTCACTATGATACGCAACGCATAAATTCTCACACAGCCTCTTACTCTCAGGATAATCACTTCTAACTGCAAGAGGATCAAGATAGCCTATGTCTTCTTCTGCGATTTTTTTCTCACTATGTATTTCTCCATACATTTCCATAGAGGATATATATACAACACTTTTGGGGCTGCTTTTTACAGAATACTCTAAAATTGCCTTTGTACTATTTAAAGATGACAATATCGTTTCAACCGGCCTCTCTATCATTGTTTTGGATGATGTCACTGCCGCTGTATGGATAATATAATCAACTGGATCACAATTTATCATTGCTTGATTACAAAAATCAATTTTAATGAAAGATAAAGCCGGGTCCTCTATGCTCTCTCCCAATATTGCTTTAGCTTTCTTTTCATCACGAATCTGTGCTATAATGCGTAGATTCATATCATAAAAAGAATTACAATATAATAATGTTCTGATTAAAAGGGAGCCCAGATAACCTGTTGCTCCCGTTATTAAAAATGACGCATTCGTTAATTTTTGATGTGGAAAATTTGATAACGCTATCTCTCTGAAATCTTCTTCTAATATTTTTCCCATAATAAACTCCTTTTACTCCACATCGTATATCTGAGAATCTTCTTTTGCAGCAAGCAGCGCTCGCATAATATAAAAGTCCTCAGGTGTAGTAATTTTTATATTTTCGTCCGATCCCTCCACTATATGTAGCTGCTTCCCATAATATTTCATTAGGCTACAAGAATCGATAAAATCTTTTTTACATTCTTTCAATGCTTTTCTATGTGCCTCTAATATTTCTTCAAGCCAAAAACTTTGTGGTGCCCTTGCAAGCTTCGCTTTTTCTCGATTTACAATAGAGTCAACTTTACATTTCCCATCATATAATATAATAGTCTCTTTGGCGTCAACACAGGTAATAGCACTCCCATGCTGTATTACAGATTCAATGTTCTTATCAAGCAGATCTGACGAGATCAACGGTCTAACACCATCATGAATCAACACAATATTTCTTTCTTCTTTCGCTATCTCTTCTGCTGCACACAGCCCATTGTAAATGGACATTTGTCCAGTCTCTCCGCCTGGGACAATTTTTTTTACTTTCGACAAATTGTAGTGAGAAACCAATTTCTCCAAATGAGGAATCCATTCTTCAACACATGCCACCACAATCGCATCTATATTTGAATCATATTGAAACACTTCTAATGTATACACAATAATGGGTTTCCCATACATAACAAGGAACTGCTTTGGCTTCTCCTTACTTTTCATTCTTTTGCCGATTCCCCCGGCAAAAATGACTGCAATATTCATCTTATACTTTTCATCTCCGTTAACTTAATATATAACCACTTTTGTTCCCCGTGGAATATTATCATAAATCCATTTTGCGTTAGCAATATCCAATCGAACACATCCATGTGATGCGTTTATGCCCAATCTGCCATCCATAATATTCGATTGGCTGCCAGGATAGTATAAAACTGAATGAAATAAGTAGTCATTATAGAACTGCGTATAGTACCAGCACGTATACCCACTGCCAAATGCCAGGCCTTTATTTTGTACAACAAATTCTCCCTTTACCGTCGGAGTAGATGCTGCTCCAGATGTACAACTCCAATCATGTACTCTGTTCCAGTTGTTCGTATGTCCGCTAAACACTCCGACTTTATTTGACGTCGTATCCACCAATATCAACCAACCAGTCGCACTGCTATAAATCTGAGCTTTATCAAGCATAGGGTCAACAATCAATGCACCTGTCACTGGATTAAAATGATATACCCTTCCATCAATCACCTGAGTCCCATATACCATAGCTCCATCTGGGCCATAATACACTTTCTTCCCAGGTAAGTCACACCATCCCGTTTTCATTGCCCCTGTGCCAGGGGTAAAATAATACCATTTGCCATTTATTTTCTTTTCACCATAGCACATCGTCCCGTCAGCATTATAATAAACTTTCTTATTCGGGAAAGAATGCCATCCAGTAAGCATCTGCCCATCATGTCGTGGATCAAAATAGTACCAGTTTCCATCTATTTTCAATTCTCCTGTATACTTATCACCGGATTCTAAAAAGAAGTATGCTTTTCCATCTATCTTCTGAAAACCTTCAACACAAATACCTGTCACTTTACAGAAATAGTATCCAACACCTTCTATTGTTTTCCACCCATACACCATATGACCTTTTTCATCATAATAATATGTGTGTCCACTATGCTTCGTCCATCCAACAGACATAATCCCACCATTTTCAGGATTAAAATAATACCAATATCCATCAATTTTTCTTTCACCAACGTAACGTTCTCCATCTACATAGTAGTAAATATTACCTTCTTCTTTACGCCACCCAGGTAAAAGCTCTCCCGTAATCTCATGAAAAAGATAAGTTATCCCATCTACTTCGTTCCAGCCATGATACATTTTCCCATCTTTCCCATAATAATAAGTTCTATCATGATGTTCAGTCCATCCTGTTGCCATAATTCCCGTGACAGGCTGGAAATAATACCAAGCCCCTTCTATCTTATACTCACCATACTGCATCTGGCCATTTCGGTTATAATAGTATGAATGTCCACTATGGCTCACAATTCCTGTCTGCATTATCCCGGACTCATTATCGAAATAATACCACTTGCCATTGATTTTCTTTTCTCCAAGGCACATAGAACCATCTGCATTGTAGTAAACCTTTTCTCCACTTTCCAATGTACGGAATCCGGTTTTCATCGCTCCGCTTTTCTGATCAAAAAAGTAAGATTTACCATTTATTTCCTGCTCACCGTACAGCATTTGCCCGGACTCATTATAATATACCGTCTTTTTCGGCAATGCACAGAAACCTTTCGCCATTGCTCCTGTTGTTGGTTTGAAATAGTACCAGAAACCATCTATCTTCTTCTCTCCATAATACATAGTTCCGTCACTATTATAATATACAGTTTTAGCTGGCAGATCCCATAATCCTGTAGTCATCACTCCTGTCTGCTCATCAAAATGATACCACTTGCCATTAATCTTCTCTTCACCAAGGCACATCGAACCATCCGCACCATAGTAAACCTTTTCTCCACTTTCCAAAGTGCGAAATCCCATTTTCATCGCTCCGGTTTTCTGATCAAAGAAGTAAGATTTACCATTTATTTCCTGCTCACCGTACAGCATTTGCCCGGACTCATTATAATATACCATCTTTTTCGGCAATGCACAGAAACCTTTGGCCATAGCTCCTGTTGTCGGTTTGAAGTAGTACCAGAAGCCATCCATTTTCTTCTCGCCATAATACATAGTTCCATCACTATTATAATATACGGTTTTTCCCGGCAGATCATATAGTCCCGTAGTCATCACTCCTGTCTGTTCATCAAAGTGATACCACTTACCATCTATCTTCCACTCTCCTTGAGCAACTCCTCCTTGCTGTAAGATATAAATCAGTCCATTTTCCGTATTTTTCCAACCGCTAATCAGCTTTCCTGTATTTTCTTCAAACTCGTATTCTATTCCATCAATTTCTATTTCACCATATACCATTTCACCGGAAGGCAAATAATAAACAGTCTTCTGTGCTAACTGCACAAACCCTGTCTGCATTGCCCCTGTTCCACTTGCAAAATAATACCATTTACCATTTATTTTTTGTTCACCATATGCCATTTCACCGGATGTTAAGTAATATACTGTTTTTCCTTTATCATTCAGATGATAAAAGCCTGTAGTCATCATGCCAGTATTTTCATCAAAATGATACCACTTCCCGTCTATCTTCCGCTCACCAAAGACTTTTTTACCTGATGGTTCATAGTATTGGACACCGCCTTCCATCTCTTTCCACCCTGTAAACATCGCTCCAGTCACATCGTCAAAATAGTACCATTCTCCATCTATTTGCAGATCACCATAGACTTTTTCCCCATCTTGGTAATAGAATTTATCTTGTCCTATTGTTACCCAGCCATTTTTTACTTCTTCCTGTTCGTCATTTTCTTTCATTATATCCTCACAAGTGTCGACCTGTGTTTTAGATATTACTGTCCTAGTTCCTTCTTCCACAGAACACTCTTCTGCTTTTACACCAGAATTACTCAACAGACATACGCCCAACAGCATAAAAAAGAACAAGCGTTTTTTTAATTTCATTACTCATCATCCTCACTCAACAATGCTATTTTCTGACCAACGCACCTGTGTTTTCCATAAAATAATATATCACTCCGTCTATAACCTGCTCACCATATACCATTGCTCCATCTTCCCCATAATAAACCGTTTTAGTTGGAAGATCATACCAGCCTCTGACCATCTCACCAGTAACAGGTTTGAAACAGTACCATTTCCCGTCTACTTTCTTCTCTCCGTAGACCATAGCCCCATCTTCTCCATAACAAACTGTTTTAGAGGGAAGTTTATATATTCCCACTGTCATATAGCCAGTATTTTCATCAAAATGATACCATTTACCATCTATCTTTTTCTCACCAGTTACTATAACACCTTCTGTATCACAATATTTTGTTCCACCTGCAGATTGATACCAACCTACTACCATTGCTCCTGTCTGGTCAGCCAAAATATATGTCTTACCATCTATTTCTTGTTCACCATAAAGCATTGCACCGTCCAGACCATAATAAACTCTTTTTCCTTTCTCAGTATTATCATACCAGCCGGTCACCATCGCTCCTGTCTGCTTATCAAACATGTACCACTTTCCATCTATCTTTTGATCACCATAAACCATTGCTCCATCTGAGCCATAATAGACACGCTTTCCTTTATCGATATTATCATACCAGCCGGTCACCATCACTCCTGTCTTCTCTGTGAGCATATACCATTTTCCGTCTATCTTCTGCTCCCCATAGACCATCTCTCCATCTGGGCCGTAATATGTCCGTCCTCCTCTATCAATATTGTCGTACCAGCCGGTCACCATTGCACCTGTCTGTTTATCAAACATATACCATTTCCCGTCAATTTCTTGCTCGCCATACAATATTATTCCGTCTGGTCCATAGTAGACACGCTTACCTTTCTCAGTATTATCATACCAACCGGTCACCATCGCTCCTGTCTGCTTATCAAACATGTACCACTTTCCATCTATCTTTTGATCCCCGTATACCATCGCTCCATCTGAGCCATAATAGACACGCTTACCTTTCTCAGCATTGTCATACCAGCCGGTCACCATTGCCCCCGTCTTATCTGTAAGCATATACCATTTTCCGTCTATCTTCTGTTCTCCATAGACCATCGCTCCATCAGAACCATAATATACACGCTTACCTTTCTCGGTATTATCATACCAGCCGGTCACCATTGCCCCTGTTTTGTCGGCAAGCATATACCACTTTCCGTCTATCTTTTGCTCGCCATATAACATAATTCCGTCCGAACCATAGTAAACGCGCTTGCCTTTCTCGGTATTATCATACCAACCGGTCACCATTGCCCCCGTCTTCTTATCAAACATATACCACTTTCCATCTATTTTCTGATCTCCATAGACCATTGCTCCATCTGAGCCATAGTAGACACGCTTACCTTTCTCGGTATTATCATACCAGCCGGTCTTCATTCTTCCTTTATCATTTTTGTCAAAATAGTACCATTTTCCGTTTACCTTTTGTTCGCCAAAAAGCTGCTTTCCATCCAAATAGCAATATGTACCATCTTCCTTCTCTACAAGAACAGGCTGTGACTCACCGATTCTGAAATCCATATTAAGATCTACAGGGCCAGAAATGCCATCCACGCTGCCACTGCTGGTACATTGCCACATGTCATATATTCCAGTATAGCTACAAGAATGATAGTATTGAGCCACCCATTTAGACCATGAAGAATTATTAAATACAGGATTAGTAAGATAATTATTCCACCAATTTAGATTGGCATAGACCCCCACTTTATATCCTGCATTAGCAATCTTATTAAGAAAAACTTGCGCTATACTTGCGTTATCCGCATTAATAATATCATCATCTTCCAAATCAAGATATACCGGATAAGAAAGGCTATGCCCATTCAAAAGGTTCAGCACAAAATCAGCCGCTCCGTTTGCACCATCTATGGTAGTAATATAGGAATACAGATATACTCCATAGGGAATACCCAGCCGCTCACATTCTGACACATTATATTTAAACCAGTTATCCTCATGTCTGGATTGATTACCTGTCCAGCCAACACGGATAATTGCATATTCTACTCCGTCAGCCTTTGCTCTGGCCCAATCAATCTGCCCTTGATGTTCACTGACATCAACGCCTCTTCTTTTCACTCCAGGTATTACCTCTCCGCGGTCATTATAATACTGTCCATTAACCTTTTCCCATGCATTAGTAGCGGATCTAGACGAAAAAGTATCAGGTATGATTAATTCTCCTTCCGAATATCTCCAGCTGTTTTCTTTAAATTCTTTAGTTTCTTCAGATTCGCCTTCATTTGCTGTATCCTCTTTCATCTCCTGCGTATTCCCATCAGAACCAACTATTTCCTCTGCTATTTCATCTTCCGCAACATCTTCTGCAACACTCTCCTCTATACTCTGTTCAGGTTCTGAACTATTTTCCTGTTCCTCCTGGCTTTCCTGAGCATTCACAATAGAGCTTGGCACTGCAGTAATCGCCATAGCTCCCACAACCACACATAACAACAACTTCCTGGCAATTTTCCTTTTCATTTGCTTTCCTCCTCATCGTTTCAACTAAAAACCATTTACTTTTTTTCTAAAATCAATTTTCTTGTAATAAAATTATATACCATCACAACTGCCGTGGCCCCTATTTTAGATATCATATAAAAAATACCTAATATATCTACACAAAACCACATCAGCGCCTGATTGATACCCAATCCAATTACACTCAGAATTATAAAAATCACAAATTCTTTAATACGATTCCCTTTTTTTGTTTCAAATACGAATGTCAAACTTAATATATAGTTCACAATCACCGATACAGTAAAGGAAATTCCTGAAGAGATGAGATAATTAATATCTATAATCTCTGTCAAAAAAACCATAATACCGTAGTCGATAAAAAAACAGAGGAAACCAACCATGCCAAATTTTATAATTTGTTCAAATAATTTTTTCACTCTTAATCTCCCTTTTTCTGATAATCCCCTTGATCAATCAACTCCTTTATAGAATTAACCACAACATCCTTATCTTCTTTATATGTAACCCCAAACCACCTATCTTTAGACTGCAAAACCTTGACTTCTACCTGATTTGCTTTTAATAAATCTCCAATAATTGTAGGCAAAAGATATTCAGCTTTAACATCTTCCATCGCAATTTCAGATAAAAACTTATCGAACCCATCGTCTAAGATTTCAAAAAAGTCCGGAGTCAGCCCCCACATATTCATAGAAACTTCCGATTCAACGTCAATTTTCTCTCTTCTATCCTCTTTCTGAACAGCAGCACCTTCCTGCGTTTTGACGATATTATGTGTTTCCACAATATCTGTAAGCATGTGGAACTCATCAACTCTGCATATTCCACGGGTCACACCGCCATTGTCACTAAGTGTATTTTTCAGCACAAATCCAACCATGCACACCGGCAGCTTATCTGAATGAGGATCTCTTTTCATCTCCTGAAGATAACTATATGCCTCTTTATATGCCTGTTTTCCATAATAGTCATCCGCATTGATCACAAGAAACGGTTCGTGTACCAGATCTTTACAACAAAGGATAGCCTGTCCGGTTCCCCATGGCTTTGTCCTTCCCTGAAACTTATCTTTATACTCTTCCGGAATATCATCCAATTCCTGGAATGCATAGGCAGTCTCCACCTGCTTTTCAATTCGTTTTCCTATAATCTCTTTAAAATCCTTCTCCAAATCCTTCCGAATTACAAACACAACTTTATCGAACCCAGCCTCAAGAGCATCATATATGGAATAATCCATAATAATTTCACCATTCGGTCCCACCGGTTCCAACTGTTTGATCCCACCGCCAAAGCGGCTTCCTATTCCTGCCGCCATAATAACCAAAGTTGCATTACCCATAATTTAAATCTCCTCATATTTTAAACTTGTAGTATTATACCCCAAAACATATGCCTTTTCAAGGCGACTAGTTTCTTATACGTTAACTATAGAAAGAGGCATGTACAGAAATTCAATAATATCCTGCCATGCCTTGTTATCCAACTTGTTCCCTTACTCTCCCAGCCCGTCCTCGATCGCTTTCACCATGGCAGCCAGAGCTTCCTCCTCATCAGGCCCCTCACAGATCAGCTCGATCTCATCGCCCTTCTTGATGCAGGCGCCAAGCACGCTGAGCACACTCTTGGCGTTGGAAGTAGTTGTATCATGCTGAAACGTAATCTTGGAATCGAATTGTACCGCCGTGTTGCAGAAGATCCCAGCCGGGCGAAGATGCAGCCCCGTTGGATTGTTAATGACCACCTTTTTACTTACCATAATACTTTAACCTCCTGATGATTCATTGTCCGTATCTTCTTCGGCAGTATTGTCTGCCGCTGTTGTTCTCTCCTGAAGAGTGACTGTCACTGTCACGGATGTTTCCACTGTGCAGTCGGCAGCATCCGACGGAAGAGTGATCGTCACAGGCACTTCATAATCCCCCGCCTTTGTGCATTCTTTCAGATCTATACTAACGGTCAGATCACTGAGCTGCAGACTGTTCAGCTGCTCCTGGGGACCTCCTATGTGGACCTCCAGGTCGTCCCCGCTTCCATACCCGGAAACAGTCAGGCTATCGCTCAGATTGTCGACAGTTATAGAGCCCACCGGAATGTCAAAACTTTTCGTGCCTTCCCGTGCAACCCGGGCTGTCACCAGTATGTTGTTGCCGTTCTCATCTACCAGTCTTGTTCCCTCCGGCAGATAAGGTGTAATGTCCACTGTCTGCTCTGTCCTTTGGGAGATAGACGTGATGTCTACGGCATCGGCAGGTATGCGGATGCCTTCCAGTGCATCCAGCACCTCCTCCTCTCCTGCCAGCTGGATCTCCTCTGGAGTCCATGTCACTTCGGAGATAGAGTATCCGTCCGCCGCTGTGACGCCTGATGTATCTACAGTCACCGGTATCCGGGCTGTGTGATACAGCGTCACATTGACTTTCACACCTGTTGTTCCCAGATTGTTGGCCAGCTGCTCTGCACTGATCTCGTTGTTATCCGAATCATAATAGGTCAGCACAGCATCTATAGAGGAGTCTTCCGAGAGACCGGACACATTGACCTGCGCCACCACTTTGCTGATCCTGTCGATCACAGACTCCGGTCCGTTGACTGTGACGCGCTCCGGATCCGCCTGCACATTACCGAGGACATATCCGTCCCGCACAGTTCCTGTTGTTGTCACCGTAATGGGGAAGGTATCACTCTTATTCTGCTCGATCTTCACCTGGACATTTCTTGGGTTTGCAGTTGCACTTTCAAATTCATAGCCAGGTATCGTGATCTCTATGGGGATCTGGGACTCCAGATACAATTCCCGCATGTCAGCGGTAGCCACGATATTCTCCGCGCTGATCTTCTCCAATACAGACCTTGTGGCAGATACAGTCACGCTGACTGTGTCTGTTCCATCCAGCACCTGATAGGATCTCTGGTCCTGAGTCACCACTTCCGCATGTTCAATGGTGACGGGGATACTGTCGAAAGTCTTCGTGTCCACCGGATCATCTATGTTCACCACAAGCAGCCACAGCATAAAAGCGAATAAAAACGCAAGGAGCTTCAGGCCAATATTATTTGTCAGACTTTTTTTCATGACTCAGCCTTCCTTTCCATTTTGCTAATATGCCGTGTGAATCTCTGCGCTTGTTCTGGATGTCTTCCAGATATTCTCTGAGCTTTTCCCGGGAAATATTCCGGTCCAGAACGCCGCCCTGCGCCACAGATACATATCCTGTCTCCTCAGACACGACGATGACAAGGGCGTCGCTGACTTCGCTGAGCCCCACTGCCGCTCTGTGTCTTGTTCCCAGCTCCTTACTAAGCCCCATGTTATCGGACAGAGGAAGATAACATGTGGCAGAGACGATCCTGTCATTCCGAATAATAATTGCGCCGTCGTGCAGAGGTGTGTTGTGCTCAAAAATGTTGATAAGCACCTGGCTGGACACGATACAGTCCAGCTGAATACCCGTGCTCTCATACTCTGTCAGCCTGATCGCCTGCTCTACAACGATCAGAGCCCCTGTTTTGGCCTTACCCATAATATAGGAAGCATCAATGATTCCGTCAACAGTGTCCTCGCTGAAGCGTCCTTTGTCCTTTGTGCTGTCAAAAGGCATCACCACACTGATATATTTTCTCTCTCCCAACTTCTCCAGGGCGCGCCGCAGCTCAGGCTGGAACACAACAATCAGAGCCGTGGCAAGAACTGTCAGAGAGTTTCGCACGATCCACAGTATAGTGTGCATCTGAAAAAGATACGCCAGGAAAATGAACACACCAAGAACCAGGATACCCTTGAGCAGCATCCAGGCCTTTGTGTTCTTGATCCATATCATAAGCTGATATACCAGAAATGCAATGATCAGTATCTCGACGATATCTGTCAGATGCATTTCCGGAAAGTAGGCGTTTCTTATATATCTTTCAAAGAATTGCGTAATTCTTGCTTCCATGCGTTCACTTCCCGTCTTTAATCATTCCGCTCCTCTTCGTCCAGATGAAGTTCCTTCTGCAGGCTTCTTGTGAGAAGGAGCTGATCCATATTACCGGTGATCCGGCTTTCTTTTTTCCGGGGAGAACGGGATCTGCCGGCTGCGCCGGTTTTCTTAGGCTTCTTTTCGCCTTCCTCTTTTGCCCCGGCGCTCTCAGCGCTCTTTCTGCGGATCTCATCTGTATTGATGATCTCCGTCTCCTGGTTCTCCGCGCGCCGGTTGATGCGCTTCACCGTCTTCTCCGGTGCGGCGACCACGATCTTCGGCACCGCTTTCACGTAGTAATAATATTCATCATCTTCATACTGGACACTCTCCGTCCGAGAATAGTCCACAGCAAAGAACAAAAGTTCAAGGATCAGTCCCACGATCACTGCCGCCACATTTCCAAGGATCAGTTCCGGATAGGAGACTTTTACATCCAGCACAGCACTGCCCGCAGCTACGATAACGATGCCCGCGACAGCCCCGGCTGCCGATGCGCTCTTCCATGCATGGCTGACGGACATCCTGCGAACCTGATACACCAGGAAGAGAGCAATGACAAAGGCAAGGATCATGACGATCATCTCCCTGTTCTGGAACACCTGCTGCAGATACGTCATCACCTGGCTGATCATGCCTTCCGCACCGCCGTTCTCAAGGGCAGATGCGGAGGTTTTCACATAATCGATCATATAGTACACGACTGTACCGCAGATGACAGGCACCACACTGATCGGTGTTCCCACCAGCCCGAACGCCACGGGGATCACATAGGGAATGTGGAACATGAATGCCAGAGGCATCAGAAGGATCACGACCGCAGTCTTCGGACTGAACCGGACATAGAATACAAACATAATAACGAACACCACTGCCGTGACGGCCATGATTCCTAAAGACACAGCCGCCATCTGCACAAGGATCAAAACAGCCGCCGCAAGCACTGTGACGATCATGGGAAGGAACGCACAGATGACCGCCAGCCCCACCGTGATCAGTGGATTGGACAGAAGGCTCATAAAGCCAAGGTCGTGGTTGATCATGTAAAATACAGCCAGAGCCAGTATGAACTGGACACCTTTGTCTATAAACTTTGAATATTTTGCATATACCTGCTGGATCTGGCCCTTTATGACATATAAATTATCCATCGCTATTTATTCTCCTTTTCGTACATTTTCATCAGCTGTAGTAAACCGTGGTTATATCTTTTCATCCGCATTCTCGCATCTCTGTGTTTCCTGTTGGATATCCTGCTGGTGATGATAAATGTAATGATCAGGAGGGCAAGATAGCCGAGGAGGATCACCGCCACAAGCATAATGATCAGAGCCAGCGTCAGTTTCTCCATCCAGCCTGTCATTCCCCAGCCAAGGACCAGGAGCATGGCACAGCCGTATCCGATCGTCGTCCAGATAAATGTGGCAATCATTTTCATGCTCACATAATCTTTTTTATAGTAGGCGCTGATCTTCATATCCTCCCTGCCCTCGTTCTGCTCGTAGAGGGCAAGTTTGGTCATCAGCCTGATTTTTCGTTTATCTAACATAATGCACCTCAAAGTGTAAATTTTCTGGTTTTAATCATTATTTTCAGTATAACAAATATCAGTATCCTTGTCCAATACTTATAGTTAAAAAGTAAACTTTTTCAGCCCCCGCTTTTTTCAGTGTCCGGGACGCACTATCCAGGGTACTCCCGGTGGTATATATGTCATCTATAAGGAGGACCTTCTGCCCCGCAAGGGAACGTCCTGTCCACTGAAAAATCCCCCGCACATTCTCTCTCCTGGCCGCCGGATCCAGGCTCTTCTGCGGCCTTGTATCCCGCCATCTCACCAGATGGTCTGCGTCCAGAGGAATCTGCAGTTTCCCTGACAGTTTCTCCGCCAGGATCTCCGCCTGGTTAAATCCCCGGCTTCTTCGTTTCTTTCGCCCAAGCGGGATCGGAACGATCAGGGTGATGCCCCTTTTTCTGATATAGCCTCCATAGGTCCGGGCCATCTCAGAGGCATAGAACCCTGCGTAAATCCGCCGATTGTGAAATTTAAACTGGTAGATGGACCAGGCCGCCTGCTTCCGGTGCAGCCAGAGAGCCCGGCCTTCGTCAAAGTAGTGGCGCGTGCGGCTGCAGTCCCTGCAGAATTCCTCCTGGTCACTGCCAATAGGTTTCCCACACTTTTTGCAGAGTGGCTCCCGGAGGGGACGCACTTCCCGGGCACAGTCCGGGCAGACTTCCCGCTCTGTCACCCGCCCGCATAAGGGGCAGGTGTTTGGGTACAGGAGACGCAGCGCAGCCTCTCCTGCCTTCCTGATAAGCTGATTCATTTAACATATATCTTGGCAAAACTCCCGTATTCTCTCATCCAGGCTGGTATTCCGGTCCTGTTCACTGTCGTTTTGTATCATGCTCTGGAATACCGTCTCACTCCCCACAATGGTCACACACTTCCGGGCCCTTGTCACCGCCGTGTAAAGCAGATTCCTGTTGTACAGCTGCCTGGGGCCGGAAAGAAGAGGGATGACCGCAGCCGGATACTCGCTCCCCTGGGATTTATGTATCGTGATGGCGTAGGCCAGTTCCAGCTCGTCCAGCATCTGGAAAGGATATGTCACCACTCTGTGCTCATCATACTCAACGGCCAGTGTCTCCTCGTAGATGTTGATAGACTTCACGATCCCCATATCCCCGTTGAAAACCCCCACGCCCTTGTCAATGGTCATACCGTACCTGGTAGAGATCTCCCACTCCAGCTGGTAATTGTTTTTGATCTGCATCACCTTGTCGCCCACCCGGAATTTCTTTTCTCCATACTCCTTCTCTGCCTTGGACGGATCCGGCGGATTTAAGTATTCCTGCAGGATCTTATTCAGCCTCTCCACCCCAAGCAGTCCTTTTCTCATGGGCGTCAGCACCTGGATATCATATGTGGAGGCTCCCACATATTTAGGAAGCTTTTTCTGGATCAGCGTGAGAGTCACGCTGATGATGGTATTGGCGTCCTGCCGCTTGAGGAAAAAGAAATCCTGACTCTTGTTGTCCAACACCACCTGCTCTCCCCGGTTGATCTTGTGGGCATTTACCACGATATCGCTCTCCCCGGCCTGTCGGAAGATCCTGGTCAGCTCCACCACGGCAAAGGCTTTCGAGGCGATCATGTCTTTCAGCACGCTCCCCGGTCCCACGGAGGGCAGCTGGTTCACATCCCCCACCAGGATCAGCCGCGTTCCCGGGCACACGGCGCACAGGAGCGCATGCATCAAAGGCAGGTCCACCATGGACATTTCATCGATGATAATAACGTCGGCCTCCAGCTGATTTTCCATATTTCTCTGAAATCCTGTCCCTGCCCCCTCTTCCTCCGGATTTCCACTTACTTCCAGCAGCCGGTGGATCGTCTGGGCCTCCCATCCTGTAGCCTCTGTCATCCTCTTTGCCGCCCGACCGGTGGGCGCAGCCAGCCGTATATCCATGGCCTGGCTGTCAAAATACTGGATCATCGCATTGATGGTGGTGGTTTTTCCGGTTCCCGGGCCTCCGGTCAGGATCATCACGCCTCTTCCCACCGCCTCTGCCACTGCCTGGCGCTGTCTTTCATCCAGAGGCATATCCATCTGTTTCTCGATGGATGCCAGCCTTTTTGCCACATCCTCTCTGTCTGCTTTCGCGGCAAGATTCAGGTCATGGAGCATTTTTGCTGTGTTCAGCTCCAAATAATAATAGTTGGACGCATAGACCCGCTTTCCGTCGTCCCCCTCTTTGAGGACTACTTTTCTCTCCATGGCAAGATCCATGAGATATTTTTCAATATGCTGGATCTCCACTCCCAGAAGCTCTCCTGCCTTCTGAAGGAGCGGTCCCTCCAGAAGATAAACATGTCCTTCGCCCACGCTCTGGAGGAGCGTGTAAAAAATGCCGCTGCGTATCCGGTAGTCAGAGTCGGCGTGGATGCCGATCTTTCTTGCGATCTCATCCGCTGTCTTAAAGCCGACCCCGCTGATGTCATCTGCCATCTGGTAAGGATTTTCTTCCATGACCTGGTACATCCTGTTTCCGTAATAGTCATAGATCTTTGCAGCCAGCGTGGTGCTGATCCCATATTTCTGCAGGTAGATCATGGCTCTTCTCATATCCTTCTTCTCTTCGATCTGCTCCGCTATCTCACGGGCTTTCCGCTCGCTGATCCCCTTGACCTCTGCCAGGCGCTCCGGCTCCTCCTCGATGATCCGGAACGTGTCCTCCTTAAACCGGCGGACAATACGGCCTGCCAGAGCTGCTCCCAGCCCTTTGACTGCCCCTGATCCCAGATATCTTTCTATGGAGACCAGATCCTCCGGCTCGCACACCTCTGAAGTCTGCACATGGAGCTGGACCCCGTACAGGGAGTGGGTCACATATTCTCCTGTCAGTTTCAGCAGCTCTCCCTCGCTGATGTAGTGGAAAGTACCCACGCAGGTCAGCTCCCCGTCCTCGTTATTCAGATTAAACACAGTATATCCATTATCTTCGTTGCGAAAGATAATGTGCTCCACATATCCTTTTACTTCTTCCATGTAAGTACAAATCCTCTTTGTAATGAAAATTGCCGCCGGAAATCATTCCGGCGGCAGACTGTCTCTAAATCTCTTTCCGATTGCTCATAAATTCTACAAACTGTCCCGTTCCAATGGCAACCACTTTCATGGGATCTTCGGCTGTCATTGTATTGATACCTGTCCGCTCCTCGATCAGCTCCTCCAGCCCGCGCAGCATAGCGCCGCCGCCGGTAAGCACGATCCCACGGTCCAGGATATCCGCAGAGAGCTCCGGCGGTGTTCTCTCAAGCACGCTGATCACGGCTTCCACGATCTGGCTGGTTGTCTCCCGGAGAGCCTCCTCCGTCTCAGAGGATGTGACCGTAACTGTCTTGGGAAGACCGGTCACAAGATTACGGCCGCGCACTTCCATGGACTCCTCCTCCACAAGAGGATAGGTCGTCCCGATCTTGATCTTGATATCTTCCGCCGTCCGCTCTCCGATGAGCAGATTATGCTTTTTCCTCATATAGCGGACGATGGCCTCGTCAAAGTCATCTCCCGCAATCTTGATGGATGTATTGACAACTGTACCTCCAAGGGAGATCACCGCAATATCTGATGTACCGCCGCCAATGTCCACGATCATGTTTCCGCAGGGTTTGGAGATATCGATGCCCGCTCCGATGGCTGCCGCCACCGGTTCCTCGATGAGCAGCACCTCCCGCGCGCCGGCCGCATAAGTAGCCTCCTCCACGGCCTTCCTCTCGACTTCCGTCACGCCGCTTGGAACGCAGATGCTGATCCTGGGCTTTTTAAACGTGCGGCGCCCCATCGCTTTCTGCACAAAATATTTGATCATCTTTTCTGTCACTGTATAGTCAGAAATAACCCCCTGGCGCAGAGGACGCACTGCCACAATATTGCCCGGGGTCCTTCCCAGCATGAGTCTTGCCTCCTCACCGATGGCCTTGATAGCATTAGTATCCCTGTCAAAAGCCACCACAGAAGGTTCTTTTAATATAACGCCCTTTCCCTTAATGTACACAAGGACGCTTGCTGTACCCAAATCAATTCCGATATCTACTGACATGCGCAATGTCTCCTTTCACACGAGCTGTTTATGTCATTTATATTATTTGTCATCTTTCGTCAGATTCACCGTGTTTTCGCGGATTACACATGCTCCTGCATGCACATAACATTATAATAAACTTTCCTGAAAATGGAAAGTATTTTTTCTTAAAACTTTCTTATGTCTTTCTTTCCCTTTTCCGGCCGGCTATCGCTTCAGCATCATGTCAATATACTTTCCTGTATAAGATGCAGGATTCGCCGCGATCTCCTCCGGAGTCCCGCAGGCCACCACGGTACCGCCCCGATCTCCTCCCTCAGGTCCGATATCGATGATATAGTCTGCCGTCTTGATCACGTCCAGGTTATGTTCAATGACAAGGACTGTATTTCCATCCGACGCAAGTCGGCGCAGGATCTCTGTCAGCTTGTGCACGTCGGCAAAATGAAGTCCGGTGGTCGGCTCATCCAGAATGTAGATGGTCTTTCCCGTACTTCTCTTGCTCAGCTCCGTGGCCAGCTTGATCCGCTGGGCCTCTCCTCCGGAGAGAGTGGTGGAGGGCTGTCCCAGACGAATGTAGGAAAGCCCCACATCGTAGAGGGTCTCCATTTTTCTTCGGATGCTGGGCACCGGCTCAAAGAACTCCAGGGCCTCCTCCACCGTCATATTCAGCACGTCGTAGATGCTCTTTCCCTTGTAGAGCACTTCCAGCGTCTCCCTGTTGTACCGCTTTCCGCCGCAGACCTCGCAGGGCACATATACATCTGGAAGGAAATGCATCTCTATCTTTAAAATACCGTCCCCGCTGCAGGCCTCGCACCGTCCGCCTTTCACGTTGAAGCTGAACCTTCCCTTCTTATATCCACGCGCCTTTGCATCCGGCGTGGCTGCAAAGAGATCCCTTATCAGGTCAAACACTCCCGTATAGGTGGCCGGATTGGACCTGGGTGTCCGCCCGATGGGTGACTGGTCAATATCGATCACCTTGTCCAGCTGCTCCATCCCAAGGATGTCCTTATGCTTCCCGGGGATCGTCCTGGCACGGTTCAGCTCTCTGGCCAGCCGCTTGTACACGATCTCATTGACAAGGGAACTTTTGCCGGAGCCGGACACTCCTGTCACGCAGGTCATAACGCCAAGCGGAATATCCACATCTATATTCTTCAGGTTATTCTCCTGGGCGCCCAATACTTTGATCCACCCTGTCGGTTTCTTTCTCTCTGTGGGAACAGGGATTTTCGTTCTACCACTTAAATATGCGCCGGTAATAGAATTTTTATTCTTCATGATCTCCTGGGCCGTACCCTGGGCTACCACCTGGCCGCCGTGCTCCCCTGCACCGGGACCGATGTCCACGATATAGTCCGCCTCCATCATGGTGTCCTCATCATGTTCCACCACGATCACGGAATTTCCCAGATCCCGCAAGTGCTTCAATGTGGCCAGCAGCTTGTCGTTGTCCCTCTGGTGAAGCCCGATGCTGGGCTCGTCCAGGATATAGGCCACACCCACCAAACCGGAACCGATCTGGGTGGCCAGGCGGATCCGCTGGGCCTCCCCGCCGGATAGAGAGCCCGTGGCCCTCGCCAGAGTCAGATAATCCAGTCCCACGTCCATGAGAAACTGGATCCTTGCACGGATTTCCTTCAAAATCTGTCCGCCGATCAGCATCTGCTGCTTTGTAAGCTCCAGGTTTTGCAGGAATTCCTGCAGCTTTTCCACAGAGAGGGCTGTAATCTCCGCAATATTCCTTCCTCCCACTGTCACTGCCAGCGATGACTTCTTCAGTCTCTGGCCGCCGCACTCGTGACAGGGAGTGATGCGCATAAATGTCTCATACTCTGCCTTGGTCACCTCGGACCCTGTCTCTCTGTACCGGCGCTCCACGCTTTTGACCAGTCCCTCAAAAGCCACATCATAAATCCCTTCCCCTCTCTGTCCCCTGTAGTGCACTTTCACTTCTTTTCCATTGGTTCCGTAGATGAGGATATCATGTATTTTCTTGGGATAATCTTTAAAGGGCGTACTCAATGAGAATTTGTACTCTTTGGCCAGGGCTTCCAGAATGGCCCGTGTATAGCTTCCTTTGTCCGTGCAGGACTGCCACCCCAGCACCGCAATAGCCCCCTGGTCAATGCTCAGCGACTTATCCGGGATCATCAGATCCTCGTCAAATTCCATCTTGTAGCCCAGGCCATAGCACTCCGGGCAGGCGCCGAAGGGGTTGTTAAAGGAAAAGCTGCGGGGCTCGATCTCGTCAATGCTGATCCCGCAGTCCGGGCAGGAAAAGCTCTGGCTGAAATTCATAGGTTCCCCGCCGATCACGTCCACCACGAGAAGTCCTTCTGCCAGGTGCAGCACGCTCTCCACAGAGTCTGTGAGGCGCTTCTCGATCCCCGGTTTGACCACCAGCCTGTCCACAATAATTTCTATATTGTGCTTGATATTCTTATCCAGGACAATGTCTTCCGATAGTTCGTACATATTACCGTCCACCCGAACGCGCACATAGCCGCTTTTCTTGGCCCTCTCAAAGAGTTTTGCATGAGTTCCCTTGCGGCCTCGCACCACCGGCGCCAGGAGCTGGATCTTTGTCCGCTCCGGCAATTCCATGATCTGGTCCACCATCTGGTCCACTGTCTGTTTCCGGATCTCCCTGCCGCACTTGGGACAGTGGGGAATGCCCACTCTGGCATAGAGAAGGCGGAAATAGTCATAGATTTCTGTCACTGTCCCTACCGTAGATCTGGGATTCCTGTTTGTGGACTTCTGGTCAATGGAAATAGCCGGGGGAAGTCCTTCTATACTCTCCACATTCGGCTTTTCCATCTGCCCCAGGAATTGTCTCGCATAGGAAGACAACGATTCCATGTACCTTCTCTGCCCCTCTGCGTAGATGGTGTCAAAGGCCAGAGAAGATTTACCCGACCCGGAAAGTCCTGTCAGCACCACCAGCTCATCTCTGGGGATATCCAGATTTATATTTTTCAGATTGTGCTCATTGGCACCTCTGATCTTAATATACTTTGTGCCGCTTTTTGCTGCCATATTGTTTCTCCTTATCTTATGCTCTGCTCACAGGCGATATTTTATACATACTTTTATTCATCGTCCATATCCTGAAGCTGCTTTTTCAGCTCAGTCATCTTGTCACGCAGCTCTGCTGCCGCCTCGAAATTCAGATCCGCGGCTGCCCTGCGCATCTGCTTTTCCAGCTCTTTGATCAGCTTCTCCAGTTCTTTCCTGCTCATGGACTCCGGATCTTTCTCCATGCGCATCTCCTCTGCCGCTACCTTCTTTGAGATGCTGATCAGATCCCGAACTGATTTCTGGATGGTAGTAGGCGTAATGCCGTGTTCTTCGTTGTAAGCCATCTGGATCTGGCGCCTTCTCTGGGTCTCATCCATAGCCTGGCGCATAGAGTCTGTGATCGTGTCTGCATACATGATCACATGGCCCTGCGCATTTCTGGCAGCCCGCCCGATGGTCTGAATGAGAGATGTCTCGGATCGAAGGAAGCCTTCTTTATCCGCATCCAGGATCGCAACCAGTGTGATCTCCGGTATGTCCAGTCCCTCTCTCAGAAGATTGATGCCCACAAGCACGTCAAAGACATCCAGACGCATATCCCGAACAATCTCTGTTCTCTCCAGCGTGTCAATATCTGAATGGAGATACCGCACCCGTATCCCCAGCTCTTTCATATAGTCCGTCAGATCCTCCGCCATCCGTTTAGTCAGCGTGGTGATCAGGATCTTGTTCTTTTTCTCAATTTCTTTCTTAACCTCAGCCACCAGGTCATCAATCTGGCCTTCCACAGGGCGCACTTCCACCTCAGGATCCAGCAGCCCGGTAGGACGGATCACCTGTTCCGCCCGCAGAAGCTCATGGTCTGCCTCGTACTCTCCCGGTGTGGCAGACACGAACATGATCTGGTCGATCCGCTCCTCAAACTCATTAAAACTTAAAGGCCTGTTGTCCAGCGCTGAAGGAAGACGGAACCCGTACTCCACAAGGGTCCGCTTCCTGGACTGATCGCCGTGATACATGGCCCCGATCTGGGGAATGGTCTTGTGGGACTCGTCGATGATGATCAGGAAATCATCTTTAAAGAAATCCATCAGTGTGTAGGGCGGCTGTCCCGGTGCCAGCCCGGACAAATGCCTGGAATAGTTCTCGATACCGGAGCAAAATCCTGTCTCCTTGAGCATCTCCACATCAAAATTGGTCCTCTCCGCGATCCTCTGAGCCTCCAGCAGCTTGTCCTCGCTCTTAAAATACTGAACCCGTTCTTCCAGCTCTTTTTCAATGGCATCCGCAGCCCGCCGGATCTGCTCCGCCGGCACTACATAGTGGGACGCCGGAAAGATGGCCACATGCTCCAGCTCCCCTTTGATTTCTCCTGTGAGCACGTCGATCTGAGTGATGCGGTCAATCTCATCTCCAAAGAATTCCACCCTCACAGCTGTATCCGCCTCGTTGGCCGGAATGATCTCCAGCACGTCGCCCCGCACCCGGAACGTACCTCTCTTGAAGTCCATCTCATTCCTCTCGTATTGGATATCAATGAGCTGCCGCAGCACCTCATCCCGATCCTTCTCCATTCCCGGCCGCAGGGAAACCATCATCTTCTCAAAATTCTGAGGCTCGCCCAGACCGTAGATACAGGACACGCTGGCCACCACGATCACGTCTTTTCTCTCCACCAGGGAAGCGGTGGCCGACAGCCGCAGCTTATCGATCTCCTCGTTGATGGAGGAGTCCTTGGCGATGTAGGTGTCCGATGAGGGGACGTAGGCCTCCGGCTGGTAGTAGTCGTAGTAGGAGACGAAATACTCTACGGCATTGTTCGGAAAGAATTCCTTGAACTCGCCATAGAGCTGTGCCGCCAGGGTCTTATTGTGCGCGATGATTAGTGTAGGTTTATTCAGTTGCTGGATGACATTCGCCATCGTAAAGGTTTTTCCTGAACCAGTGACACCCAGAAGGGTCTGGCACTGGTTGCCTTCCTTGAAACCTTTGACAAGATCGGCGATCGCCTGGGGCTGGTCGCCGGTGGGTTTGTATTCTGATACCAATTCAAAATGATCCATGATAAAAATAACCTCTATTTATAAATGATTAATCCACTCTATTTACAATCCAATAGCCATTTCTATTAGAACCTTTCCGTACTAGAGTACCTTCATTCTTCAATTCCTTAATGTCCGTTTGCATCTGCTTTCTGGTTAATTCTAATTCTTCTGTAAGCTCTGTTTGGGTCATTGTTGGATTCTCTGACAAAAGTTTTAGTATTGCCCGTTTTCTTCCAGCACCTTTTTCAGCTCCTTTTCGGCTCCTTTTCAGCTCTTTTTGGGGTACATCCTGGAATCCCTCGTGGATATAGAATCTGGAAATGAAATAACTTCTCGCCTCATCTGTCTCAAATTCAGGTTTAGGCGAACCATTCGCTTCTAACGCATCCAATATTTTCTTAAATCCGGTATTTCTTCCCTCTGTCAAATGAAGCTCTTTCAGGAAATCACCAATTCTCCGATTTCTGTACCGCCGGTTGGATACATGGTATGACTTCAGTCCTTCCAATGTTACAGATCGGTCAGGTCCGGGAAAACTCACAATTTCTATTTTATCATTTTCCACTCTCACTTCTATTGGTTCACGCTCATCATAAGCTCGATGATATACCGCAATGCCTCCCTAAGTTGCTGATGAATGGGGCCTTTAAATGTCTGTTCTATAATATTATCTCCTCCTAGCCCTTCAGGAAATTGAACAACATCTATCTGCGTGTAAGGGAAAACCTTATCCGGCTCCATACTAAAAACATCAGCCCTACATTTTTAGGTTTCGCATATTCCGGAAGATTACAGATTATGTTCATATCATTACACACTTCAACAAAGTCCCCTGTCTTTGACTTTTCGTACAAAGAACTTTTTACTTCTTTTAAATAGTTTTGGATAAGTGTAATGTTCAAATCAGAAATATCTGCCTGATGATTTACACGATCATCGAAAGGTATCCTGTTAGCAAGATTAAATAAGTCTTTTTCTTCATCATCTGACGGCTCCACTGTATTCGACATTTTTCGGATATAATGAATACGCTCTTTGTTATCTTTCGCCATTGTCTTAGGTGAGGAATATGGTCTACTGTCTCCTCCCGGACACCACAGAACTATAAACTTTTTATTTTCATAATCCACCACTTCCGCTATTGGCATATATGCCGGTCTTATCAATTTACATTTTGCCAAAATACTTTTCTGGTAAAAATCTATTTTGTCTGCCGGAACTCCTTTAAGGGGATAAACAGGACGTCCATTGTTTTCTTCCAATAATCTCGCTGTTTCTTTATCGCAAAAATGACTCAATTTATTTAAAACACTTTCTTTTCTCTCCTGTTATCACTGTATTCCACACTGCCTGCTCCATCTCTGGCTTAATGATATCATTTTCTGATGCTATAATACGACAAACTTCTATTTTATACAATTTATCTTCTTCTATTTTTCCCACTTTGGCTAATATACCTATATAATAGTGGACATTTTTTCTCTCTCCCGCTATTATAGCAGAATGCGAAAACAAAGTACAGAACAAACATTCGAGTTTCAATAACTTATACTTATTCTTCCCTTTCACAGAAAAAAGGATGGCCGAATCCATCCTTTTTCTGATTCTCATCAGTTTACTCCTCCATATACCACGCCGGGCAGGCAGCAATCTCCCCTTCCGATGTATACAGAATTCCGTTTGCACTGTAGTAATTGGGATTTCCGGCCTCTGCTTCAATGTACATCAGATTCGGCAGACTGTCAAAAGCTCCCGGGGCAATATACCGAATATTGGCAGGAATATAGATCTCTACCACCTGGTCAGCCACATCCGCAAGGGCTCCCGCCTCGATTCCCGTACAGGCAGAATTGCTGGGCAAAACCAAAGTCCCATCCACTATGGCCAGATCTGGCGCGCAGGAAAGAATATGTCCTGCATCATCAGACACAAATCCTTCCAACTCTCTCCAGCCTGCGTACAGTTCCAGAACGTCTGTCCCCTCTTCCACTCCTTCAAAAGGCCTGGTACACGCCGCATCCAGATACCAGCCATCAAACACCTTTCCAGGCCTCTGGGGAATACTCCAGTTCTCAGCTGAGAAGGCATTCGCCTGCTCTGTGACAGTCACCGCAGCCGGACTGCCTCCATTTCCATACAGGTGAATGGTCAGCATAGCCGGCAGGGCTCCGGCCTCTTCCTGCTCTTCCGCCAGATCCACCCCACCAGGGATCACAGATGCGATGGCACTGCTTTCTGCCGGGGCAATCACCGGTATAGCCGTGGACACTATGTCTGCCGTCCCCTCCCGTGTTCCCATGTCCGCGGCAGGAGCCGGGGTGGGCGCGGGGACAGCAGGAAAAATGCCTTTGGAAACTTCCGGCAAAGCCACTCCCAGCTCTCCTCCTGCTTCAGTCCGGCTCTGAGCAAAACCGCCAGACACGCTGTATCCAAATGCATCTGCACCGGAGTCCTCCAGACTTCCTGCTGCTGCACACAGCCAGACTCCAAACAAAAGAATTACCACTACTTTGCACAGCTTTTCCGCTGCCCCCTCTACATTCCACATGTATCCGTATAATCTGATCATCTCATCCATATCTTCTGCACCTCATTCTCTTTTTTCTAATAAAATTATAAAGGGCAAAGAAAAAAAGAGAAAGTGGCGTACTGACACATTCGGCCACATGATCTGTTTTTATCTATACTTTCCCGGACTCTTCTCTCATGGAAAACTCCATCTTAAAGGCCGTCTCCTCCCCGTACTCCGGTCTCAGCACGTCTCCTTCTCCCGTCCATGTATAGCCGGTATGCTCTACAGTACATTCGATCTTCACCCCGGCAGCCACAAAGTGCCTCCACATCTTTTTCTGCATTCTATTTAGTCCTCCAGACTTTCCTGTAAAATAAAAAAGGCAGAAACATTTCTGTTCCTACCTATTCATAGTAAAAAACTGCCTATAACTCTATATACTTAGTACAAAATGTAGCCAACATCTTACCTCATGCATGTATGCCCGTCAATAGTTTTCTGAATTCTTCATTCAATCGCCGCTGCAAACTCAGCATTTTGTCGCTACATTTCACTCCTGTCCGGAAGCTCTGAAGCAATGTCCACTGCCATCTGAAGTGCTCTGATGAGCCGCTTCATGGATGCAAGATCCGAGTCAAAATAGTAGTAATTTTTTGTTCCTTCCTTGCGCACGCTCAGGATGCCGGCGGCCTTCAGGATCTGGAGATGATGGGACACCGCCGGTCTTGACAGATGTGTCTTTTCCGTAATGTCCCCCACACGCACGCCGCTGCAGTTTCCCATCTGCATCATCTCGATCATCAGATGCAGGCGGTTCTCATCGCCAACAGCCATGAGAATATCCTTGCAGGCCACGAATTCTTCCGCCAGCTTTTTTATCTCGCTTTCACCTTTCATTAACCTACCCTCTTTCCGGTCGCTGCTTCAAAGTGGTATCTGACGATCCCAAGATCCATCTTTGCATAGAAACCAAAACCAGACACTTTTACAGATACATTGTCCCCGTTAAGCTCAAAAACAAATTTCTGCTGGTTCATGGCCGTCGGAGCAAGCATGACAGCGTCCATTCCTTTTTTGAACCAGTCGGGCATAGTTCCGCCTGTCTTTGTCACATCTGCAATCGGTTTACTTTTATGCGGGACGCCCTGATTTTTCCCATATCCCAGGGCGATCAGACACGCCTGCTTCTCTCCGGCTGTGATTTTGGCAGCACTTTTGCCGTGGGTCATCGCCACCCAGCAGGTATTTAACCCCAGCGACTGGGCAAGAAGGACCAGTCTTTCTCCATAGTAACCACATGTTTCATCCAGGGCCGCTCCCTTAGGTCCGACAAGAGCAATGTAGTTCTGCACCCCTGTAAACTTGCCGTAATGCGCCATCATGGAATCAAAGCACTTCGGCTCGTCAAAAAGGATCTGTATATGAAGGCCGCTTTCTTTATTGATCGCGTCGATTTCTTTCTGCAGAGCTTCTCTCTTCTCCGGTTCGATCTTCTTCTCCTCATACTGGCGTACGCTGTGACGCTCTTCCATCATTTTAATCATATCCATCTTAAATCTTCCCTTCGTTTAATCGTTTAAACCGATTGTATCATATTGCGGGCCAAAAAGGGCATTCGTAAAGAAAATCGAGATGGATATCCGGGATGGAAACGCACTGCTTTCCGGCACCTATTTATCTTTTTTCGACAGCAGAGCCACCGCCTCTACATGTACAGTTCCCGGGAAGAGATCGATGCACCCGGCCCGCTCCACCTGGTACCCTCTGGCCTGCAGTGTCTCCAGGTCTCTGGCCAGGCTGGTGGGCTTGCAGGCAATATAGACCATCTTCTCCACGCCAAAGCCAATGATCTTCTCCAGGGCTTTCGGGTGTACACCGTCCCGGGGCGGATCCAGGACAATGAGATCCGGCACTTCCCCCAGCTCGTCAATGACTTTCAGCACATCCCCAGCCCAGAAAGTACAGTTTTCAAGACCGTTCAGGCGGGCATTTTCCCGGGCCGCCTCCACAGCTTCCTCTACGATCTCCACGCCTGTAACCTTTCTGGCCACAGGCGCCAGGATCTGGGCAATGGTTCCGGTGCCGCTGTAGAGATCAAAGATGACCTTGTCTTTTGTATCTCCGATATAGCTTCTGGCAGCCTCATACAGCACTTCCGCCCCCAGGGAATTGGTCTGGAAGAAGGAAAACGGGGTGATCTTAAACCGAAGGCCCAGAAGTTCCTCGTAAAAATAGTCCTGACCATAGAGAACCTTGGTTCCCTCATCTTTCACCACATCAGCCAGGCTGTCATTGGAGGTGTGGAGTATGCCTGCAATGTGCCCTTTGATCTGCCCCTTCTTTTCAAGATCCAGCAGCCTGTCCGCCCAGGGGACAAGATCCAGGCTGTTCTGTGTGGTTGTCACAAGGTCGATGAGGATCTCGCCGGTCTTTGCCGCCTTGCGCACCAGGAGATGGCGGAAAAAGCCCTCATGGCGCATGCGGTGATAATAGGAAAGGCCTGCCTCCCGGGCAAAGACAAGGGTAGCCGACAGGACTGTGCGGAAATCCTCGTCCACGATCTGGCACTCGCTGACATTCACAATATCATGAAAGCTCCCTCTTTTATGCATGCCGAGGGACATAGGTCCATCCTTGTATTCATCCCCGAATGTAAACTCCATCTTGTTCCGGTAGGCCTCTGTCAGGGGGCTGGCCTTGATCCTGTCCCACTGGTACTCCCTGCCGCCGCCTTTCTTGATGGCTTCATCCAGCAGCCCCCTGACCTGGGACTCCTTCAGCTTCAGCTGCTCCTCATAGGGAAGCGTCTGGTAGGTACAGCCGCCGCACTGCCCAAAATGCGGACAGGCGGATGGAATCTCAAGGGGAGACGGCTTCAGCACTTCCAGCACTCTTCCTTCCGCCCTGCCTTTTCGGATTTTATTAACAGAAATCCTGACCTCCTGCCCCGGAATGGCGTTTTTGACTGTCACAGTGCGGTCCGCACCTTCCACCTTTACACGCCCTTTATTGGGGTAATCTATCTTTTCAACAGTTCCTTCCAGTATCTGTCCTTTTTTCATCTGCTCAAAACTCCTCTTATTCTTCTTCGCTTCCTGCCCATCCCCGGGCAAAAAGAAAGACAGAACATTGCGCTGTCCTGTCTCTTTCTTTTTGTCCCGATCTTATACCTGATCATCTTCGTTAAAGAAGTCGTCATCGAAATCATCGTCAAAATCTTCTTCGAAATCCTCCAGATAATCCGGGGTAAAGAAACAATATACTGCGTATGCGATTGCTGCCACTGCTGCGATAGCTCCAACGATCGCCAGCACCCAGAGCACTGTTCTGCATGTCTTATCGTCCTCATCTTTTTTACGGATCAGTTCGTTCAGCTTTGAAGCTGCAATAATATCTTCTACCTTGCTCATATTTCCCACACATCCTTTCTTCAGTTTGTCCTGCAAGTATAATTCGTTGGCATTATTATAACACCTTCCGGTTCATATTACTACTTATTTTTGTAGGAAATTTTCTGATAAATCATTTTTTATTGTGCTGGACAGATTATATTTTCTGCAATTTTGCAAACGCCGCAAACATCTTTTTTGTCCCGGCTTTGTCAAATTCCACCGTCACTTCGTAGTCCCGGCCGCCCTCCACGATAGCGGTCACAAGTCCCTCGCCAAATTTCACATGGCGCACCCGGTCTCCCACATCATAACCCGGTCCGGTCCCCCCTGCCACTTTAAACTGCTGTACAGGTCTGGGGGAGGAAAATGCTTTTGTGTGAAACGCCTGCCTTGCCTGCTGCCAGGAAGACTGCCTGGAGGTCTCCTCCTCCTTCTCTTCCTTGTCAAACTTCATGCCTGTGGAGAGCAGGTCCATGGGGATCTCCTTCAAAAAGCGGGACATTTTGTTGTACTGGGTCTCTCCCCGCACCATCCGTCTTCTGGCACAGGTCAAAGTAAGCTGCTTCATAGCCCTCGTAATCCCCACGTAACAGAGGCGCCTCTCCTCCTCCAGCTCCTCCGGGCTGTCAGAGGTAATGGTCATATAGCTGGGGAATAGGCCGTCTTCCATTCCCGCCAGGTATACACGGGGAAATTCAAGCCCCTTGGCACTGTGCAGCGTCATAAGGACTACATAGTCACTGTCCTCGTCCAGGCTGTCAATGTCCGCTACAAGGGCAACCTCCTCCAGAAAGCCCCCGAGAGTAGGTGCCTCGCCCCGCTCACGGCAGCTCTCCTCATAGTCCGCCGCCTTGTTTTTCAGCTCGTCGATGTTTTCGATCCTGGCCTCCGCCTCGATCTCTCCCTCTGTCTTCAGCTCTTCGATATATCCCGTCATCTCGATCACATCTTCCAGCAGCTCCAGAATGCTCTTCTGATCTGCCTCCTGTCTGAAATGCTCTATAAGAGCTGCAAAGGACTCGATCTTTGCAAGGCCTCTGCCAATGCCGGGAATCAGATCCGCCGCCAGGACGGCCTCATAAAAACTGATCCCTCTTTGGAGGGCATACTCCTGTACCCGATTCACACTGGTCAGGCCGATCCCCCGCTTGGGAACATTGATGATCCGGCGCACAGCCAGATCATCTCTGGCATTGTCTATGGTTTTCAGATAGGCCAGAAGATCCTTGATCTCCTTTCTGGCGTAGAAGTTGACGCCCCCTACCAGTTTGTAGGGAATATTGGCTGAGACAAGCTTCTCCTCAAAAAGTCGGGACTGGGCGTTGGTCCGGTAGAGAACAGCATTGTCACTGTATGTACAGTCCCCTCTGTCCACGCTGCCGCGGATCTCGCCCACAATATACTCCGCCTCATCATACCCGGTGTCAAACTGCCTGAATTCTATCTTCTCCCCCTGACCGTTGTCTGTCCAGAGGGTCTTGTCCTTCCGTCCCCTGTTGTTGCGGATGACTGCATTGGCCGCATCCAGGATCGTGCTGGTGGACCGGTAATTCTGCTCCAGTTTGATGACCCTGGCATCCTCAAACACATTCTCAAAATTGAGGATATTCCGGATGTCCGCGCCTCGGAATTTGTAGATGGACTGATCGTCATCTCCCACCACACAGAGGTTTCTGTATTTTGACGCCAGGGTGCTGACAAACTGGAACTGGACGTTGTTTGTATCCTGATACTCATCCACCATGATATAGCGGAAGCGCTCCTGGTAATAGTCCAGCACATCCGGCTGGGTCTTCAGAAGCTGCACGGCTTTTACAAGGAGATCGTCAAAATCAAGTGCGTTGTTGGCCTGCATCTGCTTTTCATACTCCTCATATACAGTGGCGATCTTCTGCCTGGAGAAATCTCCTTCTGCCCGGAGCCGGAACTCTTTTGGGGAGATCATCTCGTTCTTGGCGGCGGAGATAGCGGCCAGCAGATTCCTCTCCCGGTAGATCTTTGTGTCGATCTGCAGGTATTTGCAGATGTCTCTCATCAGTGTCTTCTGGTCATCTGTGTCGTAGATTGTAAAATTGGTGTCATAGCCCAGACGGTCTATGTGCCTGCGCAGGATGCGCACGCAGGTGGAGTGAAATGTGCTGACCCAGATGCTCTCTGAGCCAAACCCCACAATGTTGTCCACCCTCTCGCGCATCTCCCCGGCAGCCTTGTTGGTGAAGGTGATGGCCAGGATATTCCAGGGATTTATCCCCTTCTCTTCAATCAGATAGGCGATCCTGTGGGTCAGGACCCGGGTCTTCCCCGATCCCGCTCCGGCCAGGATGAGAAGGGGGCCTTCTGTGTGATAAACAGCCTCCCGCTGCTGCTCATTTAATGTCTCATATATGCTCATGTTTTCTCCTTTAGCTTTGGTGATACTCCCGTTTCGTTTTATCCGTAACTGATATCATACCACAGTTTCCATGAGCTTTCCAGATTCTTTTACCTCATCAGGTCCTGCATGCTTTTCAGGCTGATAACAAGTGTGGATGTATTGTGCAGCAGAGCAGATGTAGTAGGCTGGATCACGCCGGCCACGCCCAGGCAGATGAGCGCTGTATTGATTCCCACGATGGAGCGGTAATTCTTCTGGATCCGTCCCATAAGCAGGCTGCTCAGCTGTTTCAGTGTGACGATCTCGTAAAGATCATGGCCCTCGATGGTAATATCTGCGATCTCCCTGGCGATCTCTGCCCCGTCGCTGATGGCGATCCCGGCATCCGCTGCGGAGAGGGCCGGTGAATCGTTGATGCCGTCCCCGGTCATGACCACTTTGCGGCCTTTCCTTTTCTCCTCCTCCACAAACCTGGCTTTGTCCTCCGGCAGAACCTCTGCATAATACTGGTCCACTCCCACTCTCCTTGCAATGGCAGCGGCAGTTTTTTCGCTGTCCCCCGTCATCATAACGATCTTCTTAAATCCTGCTTTCCGCAGTCCCCGGATCACTTCCGGCGCTTCCTCCCGCAGGGGATCTTCTATGCAGATCACCGCGGCCAGCACATTGTCTATAGCCAGATAGAGGTGGGAATACGCCTCTGAGAGCTGCTGGAACTTTTCCTGAAATTCCGGAAGTATCCGGCATTTTTCATCCTCAAACACAAAATGATAACTGCCGATAACCACTTTTTTGTCTTTTATATAGGAAGAAATGCCGTGAGCCACTATGTAATTCACCTTTGAATGCATCTCCTCGTGGTCAAGCCCCTGCTTCTTCGCAGCTGTCACCACTGCCTTTGCCATGGAATGAGGGAAATGCTCCTCAAGGCAGGCGGCGATCCGCAGCATCTCCCGGGGTGTTCTCCCATTGAAAGTCACCACTTCCTTCACCGTAGGCTTCGCCTTCGTCAGCGTGCCTGTCTTATCAAACACAATGGTATCGGCCTCTGCCACTGCCTCCATAAATCGTCCGCCTTTGACCGTGATCCCGAAAGCGCCCGCCTCCCGAATGGCAGACAGAACAGCGATAGGCATGGCCAGCTTCAGCGCGCAGGAGAAATCGACCATAAGGACCGCCAGAGCTTTGGTCATATTTCTCGTGGTCAGCCAGGTAAGGATGGTGCCTGCAAGTGTATAGGGTACAAGGCGGTCCGCCAGGCTTTCGGCCTTGCTCTCAAGGCCGGATTTCATCTTCTCAGACTCCTCGATCATGGTGACGATCTTTTCAAATCTGGTGGTGCCGGACGTCTGCTTCACCTGCACAGTGATCTCCCCCTCCTCAAGCACGGTGCCCGCGTACACATAGCTGTCCTTCTCCTTTTTTACAGGCATGGACTCCCCGGTCATGGAAGCCTGGTTTACCATGGCTTCCCCGGAAGTCACAATACCGTCAAAGGGAATGACATTTCCCATATGTACCACCACTTCATCGCCGGTCCTGACAACTGAGGCAGGGACAAGCACTTCCTGCTCTTTTGTCTTCAGCCACACTTTTTTAACCTGCAGCGACATACTCCTGGCCAGATCTCCCACTGACTTTTTGTGCGTCCACTCTTCCAGTATCTCCCCGACTCCGAGCAGATACATGACAGAGCCCGCCGTGTCAAAATCTGCTCGCAGGACGGAGACTGCTATGGCCGCCGCATCCAGCACTTCCACCTCCAGTTTCCCTCTCGAGAGACTTTTCAGTCCTTTTGCGAGATACCTGACAGACCTGCACCCTGTGTAGGCAGCCCGGACCGGAAAGGGGAGAAATTTCTTGCCAAAATGGAACAGCGTCCTCCCGATCAGCTTCTCCCGGTAGATCCTGTTCAGCTCCCTCCCGGAATTTTCCAGCACATTGTCCGGCACATGTACATTTCTATACTGAAAAGACCGCAGAGCCCGGAGTATATCTTCTCTTTCCCCGCTATAGCACACCACCGCATCCCCCGTCTGTTCATAGACTCTGGCAGAGGTCACACCGGGCAGCGTCTCCAAAAAGTAGAGAAGTGTATCCGCCTCTTTGCAGGTCATCCGTCTCTGCTCCATATGCAGGCGGATGCGCCCTCTTATCTCGTGTCTGATCCTGTATTTCAACTTTGATCCCTCCATTTTTCATAAGGAGAAGGCGGAGCCATCTGTCGGTGGGGCTCCGCCTTCTCCTCTCTATTTCAGACTTCTCGGTCTTATGTTCTAGTTTTCTTCAGATGCAGCTTCTGCATCCTCCTGCACACAGGCCGCCTCTTCCTTTTCGCGGTCCTCATTGATCTGTTTTGCCTCAGCCAGGATATCTTCCGCATTTTCCTGCACAGTAGTCACTGTCGTCATAACGCTCTCCTTAGCTCGCAGAACAGCCGCTGTGCACTTTGTGTATACATTTTTCGCATCCTTGCTTGCAAGGATCTTTACGCCAGCGGTGCCAAACAGTACACCTCCTGCAAAAATTCCAAGGCCTTTGCCGCATTTTAAACATTTAGAAATCTCAAACATCTCTTCTGCCTCCTTATTTGTGTTTATAACCAGTATAGAACAGCATGACGCAGCAGAATGCCATCATCCATGCCCAGAATTTATGGGATTTCATCTTCATCACTCCCTTACCTTTGCTAATATACTGAGTTGATATAAATTATGATAGTTTTCAGGCAGCCAGTTAGTCAATTCTAAGTAGGATTAACGATAAAACTTATCACTTTCCCGGCTCTTCCGGCTCATAGACGATCCTTCTGCTGAGCACGCCGATCTCTTCCAGGGCATTCACCATGCGATATACAGTGGCAATCCCTATGGACTCATCCTCCTTTGACGCACGGTAAAAAATCTCCTTGCAGCTGGAGCAGCGGTTCTCCATGATAATATCCAGAAGCTCCATGCGCTGCTTGGTAATCCTGCAGCCGTTGGCTTTCAATTTGGCAATAATACGTTCTTTTTCTTTGTCCACGCTGACTCCTCCTACAGCAAAGTAAGTACTAAGAGATGCCTGTCACATGATACCCGGCTTTTTCCACTGCACTCTTTAGAATGTCTTCATCGATCTGTCTGTCAAAGGCAATATTTGCCCTCCCCTTTACAGGGTCAACCTCTGCCCGGACTCCATCGATCTGATTCAGTGCCTGGGTTACAGCCACTGCGCAGTGCTGGCAGTGCATGCCCGATATCCTCATAGTCTTTCTGCCGATCACATGGCCGTCCAGGTTCTTCTTCGGCATTTTACCGCCGCTTGGGCAGCTTCCTCCGGCGGGACATCCAATGCATTTTGCGCCGCTCTTTTTCGCCTTTACCATATATGCAACCGCAGCTGCGACGATCGCCGCAATGACGATCAGAGCAATGATATCTGCCATAATACTCCACACACCATCCTTTCTTCCAGTTCTTAATATAGGCAGTGAACAAAGTCTAGTCAACTCTGTCCACTGCCTTTTTTGTCATCCGCAAGCTGATCATGCGGTGTGTAGGCTGTATTCTGCCGCAAACTCCTGGTCAGATTTGCGAATTCTCCATATAATGATCAGCGCGAACACAAGGACCGCGATCATTCCCGGAGCAAAGGCTGTTCCAAGGGATCCGGTTGTAATGAGTGTGCCGATCTGGTATACGGCAAAAGCCACCGTGTAGCCTGTAGCCAGCTGAAGGCAGATGCCGCCAAACAGCCATTTTCCACTCTTCATCTCAGAGTTCATAGCACCGAGAGCCGCAAAGCAGGGCGGTGTATAGAGATTGAACATCAGGTAAGCCAGAGCTGCCACTTTAGTCAGTCCCATAACAGTCGCCACTTCGTTTCCACTGCCTACCAGGGCCAGCTCCTCGGTATCGATCAGGTTGGTGACGCCGTACACAACAGCAAGCGTTCCCACCACATTCTCTTTTGCGATAAATCCTGTAACGGCCGCGGCCGCAAGCTGCCACACACCAAATCCCAGGGGGATAAACAGGATAGAGATCGGATGCGCAATGCTGGCAAGGATTGAGGTGCTTTCTGCGCCCTCTGCCACAAGCTGGAACTGCCAGTTGAAGCTCTGCATGATCTGTACCACCGTATTGCACACCAGTATAATGGTTCCGGCTTTTATAATGTACGCTTTTCCGCGCTCAAGCATAGATACGCACGCTCTCTTTAAGCTGGGAAGTTTATACTCCGGAAGCTCGATGATAAAGAATGATTTACGGTATTTCTGTCCGGTGATCCTCTTTACGAGCAGGGCTCCCAGCAGAACCAGCACGATCCCTACCAGGTACATGGTAGCTGACACCCACCATGCGTCTGCGAAGAACGCTCCCGCGAACAGGGCAATGACGGGAATCTTGGCGCCGCAGGGCATAAAGGGCGTGAGCATAGCTGTTGTCCTGCGCTCCCTCTCATTTCGGATCGTTCTGGAAGCCATAACGCCCGGGATGGCACATCCGGTACCGATCACCATAGGAATGACAGATTTCCCGGAAAGACCCACTCTCTTGAAAATAGGATCCAGCACAACGGTTGCACGGGCCATATAACCACAGTCCTCAAGAAGCGCAATAAGGAAGTACATGACCATAACCAGCGGCAGGAAGCCGACTACCGCGCCGACACCGCCGATAATGCCGTCAACCAGGATGGCGTACAGCAGCGGATTGGCATTTTCCATCAGTCCACCGACCCACGCCTGGAACGTCTCGATCCAGGCCACCAGCCAGTCCGCGATCCATGTGCCAAGAGTTGTCTGTGATATGTA
The DNA here is from genome assembly GCF_959599685.1 of Lachnoclostridium phocaeense. Taxonomy (NCBI): domain Bacteria; kingdom Bacillati; phylum Bacillota; class Clostridia; order Lachnospirales; family Lachnospiraceae; genus Lachnoclostridium; species Lachnoclostridium phocaeense. The sequence continues at coordinate 33,620 of NZ_CAUGIN010000011.1, read as the reverse complement.
AAACACAAGGAAAATGATAGCTGCAAAGATCGGGATACCAATGATCTTGTGGGTGATCACACTGTCAATCTTATCCTGGAAATTCTTATCTTTTGTAAAGACCTTCCTCTGCTCTACCTGCTTGACGATGCCTCCCACAAACGCGAATCTCTTTCTGTCTGCAGCCTCCACCTCAGCTTTATCTTTCAGATCGATGTCTGCCTGCACATAGGGAGCATCCTGTCCCATCCCCTTAAGAGCTACGGCCTGGGCCAAAACTTCCTTCAGATCCTCATGTCCTGAGGCGGTGGATATAGTCTTGATGACCGGGCAACCCAGTTTCTCGGACAAAAGTTTTTCATCGATCTTTGTTCCCTTCTTTTCGGTGAGATCACTCTTGTTCAGCGCTACCACCACCGGAACGTCAAGCTCAAGCAGCTGGGTCGTGAAGAACAAACTCCGGCTCAGGTTTGTGGCATCCACAATGTTGATGATCACGTCAGGATGTTCGTTTTTTACATACCCGCTTGTGATACTCTCCTCTGAAGTAAAGGGTGACATGGAGTAGGCTCCCGGCAGATCCACTGCAACCAGTTCTTCTGCTCCGCCATAATAAGCCTTCTTGATCGGACTCTCCTTTCGCTCCACCGTAACACCTGCCCAGTTTCCAACGCGCTCGTTTCTGCCTGTCAGCGCATTGTACATGGTTGTCTTTCCGCTGTTAGGATTTCCTGCAAAAGCAATTCTCATAGCACATTTTTCCTCCTTCATCTCCTATTCGATTAGAAACAACTAACTCTGGTGCAAAACAGTGCAAAGATCCACTGTTTCTTGTTATATTGAAATAGCTTTCGCTAAATCAGTATCCATATTGTATCTTCCATCCTTGATGGAGACTACGCATCCTCCCCGCATCCGGGAAACTACAGTGATGGGTTCTCCACTGTAGCAGCCAAGGGAAAAGAGAAAGGCTTCCAATTCATCATCATTTGTGGCAATATCCTTTACAATATATTCCCTGCCCTCTTCGGCTTCCAGCAAAGTCATCTTATCCTGCCTCCTCTATGAATAATTTTATTTATAGTATACAAGACTAACTTGTTTTTGACTCTTCTAACATTTGATAGTTTAAACTAACTCGCTCTGTTTGTCAATTCTTTTCTAAAAGAAAAATATTACCTTCTCCGGAGCATACTTTATAACCATCATTTCCAGGTTTACTCCGGCCGCTTTTTTATGTTATACTGTAAAAAATAGGTCCTCCTTCCGGGCTGTCGGCAAGAAGGAAAAAAACTGAGGTGAAACTGATGAGTATAAACACAAATGAATCTTCTGAAAATTATCTGGAGACGATCCTGATCCTGAGCAAAAAGCACCCTGTTGTCCGCTCTGTAGATATTGCCACGGAACTGGATTTCAAAAAGTCCAGCGTCAGCGTTGCCATGAAAAAACTGCGGGAAAGCGGGCACATCCAGGTATCCCCGGAAGGCTACATTACATTGACAGAATCTGGCCGCGAAATAGCGGACTGTATCTATGAACGGCACCAGCTTATCTCCTCCTGGCTGATCCGCCTGGGTGTAACCCCGGATGTAGCCGTAGCGGACGCCTGCCGCATGGAGCATGTAATCAGCGCCGAGAGCTTTGAGGCCATCAAGCGACATATCAAATAGAGAATGAACGAACGATTAAAAAGGCGTAAAAAAGGATATACCTGCTCATAAAGCAGATATATCCTTTTTATTATCTATTGTCCGTTTCCTTTTTCGCTCAATAGCTCCTACTCTACTCTAAGAGCTGTCACCGGATCGCTCTTGGCCGCTTTCCTGGAAGGGATCAGTCCGCCAAGAAGAGTGAGGACGATACTCAGCGCAATGAGGATAAATGCCGGTAGAGGAGACAGCACAGCACTGATATCCTCTGTGCCGGCCAGATAGTGTATCAGCATGTTGCCCGGGATCAGAAGCAGCAGGCTCAAACCGATGCCGATCAGACCCGCACATCCTCCTATGATAAAGGTCTCTGCATTGAACACCTGAGAGATGTTCCGCTTGGAAGCACCGATGGCCCGCAGGATACCGATCTCCTTCTTCCTCTCAAGGACACTGATGTAAGTGATGACACCGATCATAATGGAAGATACGATAAGGGAAATAGCCACAAAGGCAATGAGCACGTAGCTGATCACATTGACAATATCTGTCACAGAGCTCATCAGCGTTCCCACCATATCCGAGTAGGTGATGACCTGCTCCTCCTTCCCCTCTTCCTCCATGCGACTGTTGTAGTCATCCAGAATCTTCACCACCTGATCCTTGCTCTCGAAATCCTTCGGATAGATGCTGATGCCTGCAGGCTCATCAAAATCCGCGTAGCCCAGGGCAGTCAGGTTCCCATCGCAGGAGGCAGTCTCTGTGGACTGGAAGGACATGAGCAATTCCGCCAGCTCCGTCTCATCCATATTCATCTCAAAAGCATTCTGGAACGCCTCCGGATCAACGCTGAGGGCATTCTGTATATTATTACCGATCTGTGCCGCCGCCGTGCGCATAGCGCTCTCCATGCCGGATGTGATCTGTCCCATCATGGTCTGTACAGCCGCCGTGATCTGTCCCTCCAGCGCCTGGGCGGTCCCGCTCTCCATGACAGAAGCCATATAACTCCGGACTGCGCCTGTAAGCTGCTGCTCCAGAGCCTCCGTGTCCAGCATACCGGCAAGCGCTGCTGTCATCAGCTGCCGGGCCTGCTCTGTCCCCAGATAAGCAAGGAAGCTCTCCTGTATCTTTGAGGGATCCGGCAGGTTATTTTGCGACGCATAGAGCTGATACCCTGCAGCCAGCTCGCTGGCAAGCTTCTGGAGCTGTTCCTCGGTAATGTCAATCTCTATACCAGATGAAAACACTTCCCCTGCCCAGCTCTCCAGGATCACCCGCGCCTCTTCTGTCTGCAGATAGACCATCAGGTATTCATCAAAGCGCTCCCTGTCCGTCCATCCGTTTGCCTGGACATACGCCCTGTATCCTTCCAGCACCCTTGTCAGCAGGTCCTGCAGCTGCTCTGTCGTGACAGTAGCCCCGCCGCCTGCCTGGATGATCTCCCGGATGTTTTCCTCCAGAATGGCCCGTGCCTCGTCCGTGTTCAGATAGGTGACAAAAGCTTCTCCAAGCTTTGTGTAATCTGTGGCAGGATTCTGGGAAGCATAGGCCTGATACCCATTCAGCAGACCTTCCGCCAGACTGCTGAGCTGTTCCGGTGTGACAGTAAAATCCATAGACTCGCCCAGCTCTGACAGATCGAAACCATCCATGGCCGGCAGCTGCGCCTCTATGGCACTCAGGTCGATCATTTTGGACAGGTCCATCGTTCCTCCGCTCAAACTGTCCGACAGCCCCATAGAGCCGGAAAGCCCCTCCGTCATGGCAGAAGCGTCAAAGGAAAAGGCATTCTGCAGTTCTTCTGCATTGACAGTGAACATGGATTCCAGATCCAGCCCCTGGCTGCTCTCTTCTCCAAAGGGCTCGCCGGAGAACACATCGATATCCGGATTGGCGAGCTGCTGCTGGACGATCTGGCTGTCCTCGGCCTCCTCTACCAGGTGCTTTGTCAGGGCAGCCGGGTATCCGATACCGGACTGGAGCATCATGGCGTTGCCGTCCTCTGCAGGCTGCACGACGCCCACCACAGTCAGGTCCTCTCCGTTTTCTGCCAGATCCCGGATATACGACTGATCACCGGACCGGTCCGTCCACACCTGATACTGACTGTCATAGACATAGTAATCCGCACTGTTTACCAGTTTAAAGGTTGTTCCGATCATGTCATCGTAGGAGTAGGCTCCCACACTCTCCGGCGTGTCTACATCTTCTTCATTCAGAAACTGCTGGATCATCTCATCCAGTTCCAGGGGATCCCGCAGCCCCAGCGTGTAGAGCAGCATATCGCTGATGCTGCCCCCCTGGGTCAGGACTACCACACACTCATTGTAGTTTTCCGGCCATCTCCCTGCCTTCACGTCATACTGGCTCTCATAAAGGGAGGCGTTTTCCGGCATCTCGTAAAACACATCTGTGCTCATCATGGAGGACATCATACTGCTGGAACTGGAGGACGAGCCAAACCCGAGAGCGTCAAAAGAGTGGTCCGGGTTTACCTGGCGCACCTGGCTGTCGTTTATCTTATAGATCTGAGGCGTCACATTGTAGCTGTATTCCACTGCGTTTGTGTAGTCCTCAATACCGCTTTCACCGCTCTCAAAATACTCTTTCAGCGACTCCAGGTCATTGGAGTCCATCCTGGAAAACGTATCTGTCACCATCTGGATGACGTTCACCTCCCCGGACCCTCCCTGACCTCCAGCTCCCGTGTCCACCATAGAAGAGAGGTCAACTCCCGTGCTCTGGATCTCCAGCGGATACTCCGAGAGCGTCTCCTCCTCCATATTCTGGATATAATCATTGACCCCAGTAGAGAGGGACAGTATAAGAGCAATACCGATGATGCCGATAGATCCCGCAAAAGAGGTAAGGATGGTGCGGGCCTTTTTCGTCCGCAGATTGTTGAAACTGAGAGACAGAGCCGTGAGAAATGACATGGATGTCTTCCCCAGATTTCTGTGCTCCGGCTCCTCCATTTTGCTCTCATCCACCTCATAGGGGTCTGAGTCTTCCTGGATCTTTCCGTCCCTGAGCCTCACAATGCGGGTCGCGTACTCCTGGGCCAGCTCCGGGTTGTGCGTCACCATGACCACAAGCCGGTCCTTTGCCACTTTCCGCAGCAGTTCCATAACCTGCACGCTTGTATCACTGTCCAGCGCGCCGGTGGGCTCATCTGCCAGCAGAATATCCGGATTATTGACCAGAGCCCTGGCAATGGCCACCCGCTGCATCTGCCCTCCTGACAACTGGTTCGGCTTTTTGTGCAGCTGCTCTCCCAGCCCCACCATAGCCAGGGCATCTGCTGCCCTCTGCCGCCGCTCTGCCTTGCCGATGCCGGATATGGTGAGAGCCAGTTCGACATTGGCCAGAATAGTCTGGTGCGCAATAAGGTTGTAACTCTGGAACACAAAACCGATAGTGTGATTGCGGTAGGAATCCCAGTCCCTGTCCTTATATTTCTTGGTTGACACGCATCCGATGACCAGGTCGCCGCTGTCGTATCGGTCCAGACCTCCAATAATATTCAGAAGCGTAGTCTTTCCTGATCCGCTCGGTCCCAGGATAGCCACAGATTCGTTGTCTCTTAAGTTCAGGCTTACATGGTCCAGCGCTTTCTGCACCAGACTCCCGGTCCTGTATTCTTTACAGATGTCTTTGATCTGAAGCATGAATCATCCCGTCTCCTTCTTTTCCGTAAATATTTATACGGTGATCTTATCGCTAAAGATCACCGTCTCTCCCCAGAAAAATAGACTTAAGGTAAATTATAACGAGCGTGTTTCCCAACGTCAATACATATGCCTGCATCATTTCGTCTCTGTTTTCTTTCCCAATCTTCTTCTCATAGAGATGAAAGCCCGGACGCGTTCCTTATGGGTTTGTAAAAAGCGTATAGAAACTGAAAATCCATAGGCAGAAAAAATATTATGGAATTTTTAAGAGGTTATCTCTGGCATTTTTCCCTCGCTCATGCTATACTTATTTCACAGATTTTTACGTAAACTTCTGAGTTTCCTGCTAACATTTCCCTTTAGGAGGTGAATACATATGTCAAATGATGAACTGCTCCGATATATAGCACAACATATGGTGACAAAAGAAGATATCCTGGACATGACTACCAGGGATGACCTGAAAACCCTTGAGGCTAAAATGGCTACCAAAGATGAGCTGAAAGCCCTTGAAGCCAAAGTTGCTACCAAAGATGAGCTGAAGGCTCTTGAGGCTAAAATGGCTACCAAAGATGAACTGAAGGCTTTTGAAACCAGCGTAGCTGTCCGCTTTAAAAACTTTGAGGAAAAAATGGTGACGAAAGATGAACTTAGAGAGTCAGAGAATATGATACTCACTGAGGTAGACCGGATCCAGGAACGGGCAGAAGAACACTATACTGAACTGAGTACCCGCATCAGAAATCTGGAAAACAAAGTTGTCGTAAGATCAGAGCAAAGCACCATCAATCTGCTGGTGGAAGTCGTTTCTACTTTAAAGACTGACGTCGAATATCTGAAAACCAAAATTTCTTAGTTACCCCCATAATTGCATAATATAGATGCAGGAGGGCGGGAACAGAAGCCCGCCCTTTACAATCTGATCATTTTCTCCTTTATCTGCCCTGCGGCTCTTCCCGCTGGTATTCCAGTATATCGCCGGGCTGGCAGTCCAGCACATCACAGATAGCATCCAGAGTGGAAAAGCGGATCGCCTTCACCTTTCCAGTCTTTAAGTTGGACAGGTTTACATTGGAAATCCCCACTCTTTCCGACAGTTCGTTCAGAGACATTTTCCGGTCCGCCATGACCCTGTCAAGCCGAAGTATAATAGCCATCTCTTTCACCTCATCCTGTCTGAATCTATATCATTTGTTCCATTTCCTGCTGGTAGCCCACCCCGATCCGGAGGACATAGCCAAGGATCAGACACAGGAGGCCTATAACAAACGGGAAACCATCTATGGTAAAATACTCTCCAAATTGTATAAACAGTCCCATCTCAATGGTATACCCCTTTATAAACGGAAAAAGAAATGCCACCAGCATGAGTCCCGCTCCTGTTATATACATACCCAGACTTATCTCTCTTCCAAAAGGTCCTCTGCCTTTATGTATCCGTACAAGGATACAGATCAGTACCGCCGACCAGATCCATGCCAGCAGCGACACGGTCAGTCTCCACAGAAAAATATTTACCCCCATCTCACTCCACGCATTCCTGTCAAAAAGATCTGGCAGGTACATAAATACAGAAACAGACAAAACTACCACATAGAGCAGCGTGCACACAAGCAATACACGAAACCTTCTCCTGCCGCTGACCTTCGCTTCCCTGCTGCAGTCCTTCCTGATCTTCTCATCCATAAGATATGCCTCCTTCCCTTTCATCTTCGCCCTGTAGTTATCTTTATTATAGCATTCCATTTATATATTTCAACACATTTTTAATGATAAACATTAAATTATAATCGCAATACATAAAATCAACTACTAAATGGACGCAGAAAAGGCAGGCTGTCCGGGAAACCCTGCAGACAGTCCTGCCCAAAAGGAGAAAATGTTATCACTGATCTATCTTTTGATATTGAAAGCGTCAAATCCCGGATACACCGCAGCCTCTTCCAGTTCTTCCTCAATCCGCAGAAGCTGGTTGTACTTGGCCACACGCTCACTCCTGCTGGGAGCTCCCGTCTTGATCTGGCATGTATTCATAGCTACGGCCAGATCTGCGATAGTAGTATCCTCCGTCTCGCCGGAACGGTGGGAAGAGATGGCTGTATAGCCTGCCTTGTGAGCCATCTTGATAGCTTCAAGGGTCTCGGACACGGATCCGATCTGGTTCAGCTTGATGAGAATGGAATTTCCGCATCCAAGGTCAATTCCCTTTTTCAGACGTTCTGTGTTTGTTACAAAAAGGTCGTCACCCACAAGCTGTACTCTGTCGCCCAGCTCTCTTGTCATCATCTGCCAGCCTTCCCAGTCCTCCTCGTCAAGCCCATCCTCGATGGAGTAGATGGGATATTTGTCACAGAGATTTCTCCAGTGTTCCACCAGCTCTGCTGAGGTAAATCTCTTCCCGCATTTCGGAAGAACATACTCACCCTTTGTCCCACTCTTCCATTCGCTGGATGCCGCGTCCATGGCAAGGACAAAATCCCTGCCCGGTTCATATCCGGCTTTTTGCACTGCTTCCAGAATATACTCAATAGCCTCCTCATCACTTGCAAGATCCGGGGCGAATCCGCCCTCGTCCCCCACCGATGTGGCCAGTCCGTTCTCCTTCAGAAGAGCAGCCAGCGCGTGAAACACCTCCGTACACCAGCGCAGTCCTTCCCGAAAACCGGGTGCCCCCACCGGCATGATCATAAATTCCTGAACATCTACCGTGTTGGCCGCATGGGCACCGCCGTTCAGAATATTCATCATGGGAACCGGAAGACGGTTGCCTGCTGCCCCGCCCAGGAATTTATACAGAGGCAGATCCAAAGCGCAGGACGCCGCCCTGGCGCATGCAATGGAAACTGCCAGAACAGCGTTGGCTCCCAGGCTGGATTTGTCTTTTGTCCCGTCAGTCTCTATCATGGCCCTGTCCACTGCATAGATATCGGAAGCATCCATCCCCTTTAATGTATCGTTAATCACTGTATTAATATTTGCTACTGCCCTGGAGACGCCTTTCCCTCCGAACCTGCTCTTGTCTCCATCCCTCAGTTCCAGTGCCTCAAACTCTCCCGTGGACGCGCCGCTGGGTGCGGCCCCCCTTGCGATCGTGCCATCTGCCAGATGTACTTCGGCCTCCACGGTAGGATTTCCCCTTGAGTCAATGATCTCCCGGCCTTTTACCTTTTCAATTTCTAAAAAATCCATCGTTCCTTCTGTCCTTTCCCATGGGACTTCCCTTTGCCCTGCCTGCCAAGGAAAAGAGCAAAAGGAGTCATCCATGATTTATTCACACACAGTTAGCAAAAACTAACTATATGTATCGTACCAGAAGAAAGATGGATTATCAATCATTTATTTGAGAATTTCTCTCATTTATGTTGTATTTACTTTTCTACTAGTGAAAATAGTGCGCTCCTATGCGAATGCCGTAGTTTCCATTTCCAAAAGAAAGACAGCCCTCTACCGGATCGCTGCCTGCCATAGCGTCCGCCGCAGCCTGCATAGCCGTCTGGGTATAGCTGCCGTTTGCAAGAACCTGGTCCAGCCATCCTGTCATGGCCGGGCCAAACTGGCCGGACTGGTAGATCACTTCCCGGATGGAACCCGGATAAACGCCGCTGTTCACCCTGTTCAGGACAACCGCTCCTACAGCTACCTGCCCCTCATATGGCTGATTTCCAGCCTCGCAGAATATCAGGGCAGCCAGCAGTCTCTGATCTGACTCCCTGGCCTGCCGGGCCGCCTCCTCAGCCGCCTTTCTGGCCTCTTCCGCCTGCCTTTCGGCTTCCTCCTGTGCTTTCAGCTCCTCTTTTCGCTGGATCTTCTTCTCCTCAGCGATCTGTCTGGCAGATGCTGTCATAGCCTGAGCGATCTCATCTGTAAGCACACTTTCATCTCCAGTGAGCATGCCTCCATCTCTCCCCTGGTCCGGCGACATAGCATAACTGGTAAATCCAGCTGTATAAAGCGTACATGCTGTCATAACAGCCGCAGCACAAAACAGCCTTTTTGTCCTCATTAAATTCATATACTCCTCCTGATCCCCTGCAATATTCTTACATTTATTTTATATTTATATGCATTTTATTTCGTGCATATTACGAATATTACAAAAATGTTACGCCGGCTATTCTACTATAAACTTTCCTTACTGTCAACTTTTTTATTTCTCCTCCCCAAACTGACGCTGGTTTCCCTGTAAAACTGCACAATATTTCTCCCAAAACACAGGAAGTTATGTTAGACTGGAATAAGAATTTTTACTTTCGGGAAAGGAAACCATTATGAAATTTGAAAATATTATATTTGATGTGGACGGAACTTTGTGGGATACCACCAAAACTGTAGCCGACTCCTGGAATTATGCGGTGGAGGTACTTGGTTATCCTCCCGCCGGCATCACAGGAGAACAGCTGAAAAACGAATTCGGGAAGACAATGGACGTGATCGCACAGGATCTCTTTCCTCATCTTCCACTGGATCAAAGAGATATACTGATGGAAGCCTGCTGCAGATATGAAGATGAATTTCTGGAAGAACTGGAAGTGCCGCCCCTCTACCCGGATATCCAGGAAACGATTGCCACTCTTTCTAAAAACCATCGGCTCTTCATTGTCAGCAACTGCCAGAGCGGCTATATTGAGCTCTTTCTCCGCAAGACCGGTCTGGAAAAATATATCACCGACATCGAATGCTTCGGAAATACGAAAAAGACAAAGGGCGAAAACATCCGGCTTGTCATAGGCAGAAATATCCCCGGCAGTACCTGCTATGTGGGAGATACTGCCGGGGATCAGGCGGCTGCCGCCTACGCGGGCATTCCTTTTATCTTCGCCTCGTATGGATTTGGACAGGTGAGTGAAGAAGATTCGTTTGCATCCATATCTTCTATACGGGAGCTGCCGGACCTTGTCAAATAATGGATATAACTGTCACAGCACGCTGTGTATGATCAGGCTCCAAATGGGGATCGCAGCCATGGACAACATGGTGGTGAGCACCACACACTGCGTGGCAAACTCCTCATCTCCATGGTACTTCATGGCAAGGATCGCTGTGGTCGTACCAGCCGGCATGGCTGCCAGGGTCACAGAAACGCCGGCCACCACAGAATCGATGTTCGCCAGCCAGCATCCCGCAAACACAACGGCAGGGATAAAGACCAGGCGGATGAAAGAATAAGCCACTGTGGTCCGGGTCAGGATGTGACGCATATCCACATCTGTCAGGATCGTTCCGATCAGCATCATGGTGATGGCTGTAGTACACCCTCCCACATTTTCTATGGCAGAGCTCAAAAATCCCGGAAGCTGTACCTGGGTCACCATCAGTACAATGCCGATCTCTACTGCCACGATGCAGGGATGCTTCAGTACCTTTTTTACCACTTCTTTTTTGCTGGGGCACTCTGTAAAATAGGACACCCCTGCCGACCACATGACGATCCTCTGGGGGATCAGATACACAGAGGCATAGAGAAGACCAACCGAGCCGTACAGCCCTTCCGCCACCGGATTGCCAAGAAAACCCGCATTGGAGCAGACTGTGGCGTACTGCAGGACCATCCTTTTCTCCTTCGGCACCTTCCTGTAAAGTATTCCGCTGATAAAAGTGCAGAAAATCTGGATCAGGATAGAAATTATAAGGATCTCCACTCCTGACACAAACACAGAGTGGTCCATAGGCATGTAAAAGGCGGATATGATATTGCAGGGTAGGATCAGATCAATGACCAGATCCGTCAGCATGCCCTTCCCCTCTTTTGTAATAATGTTCATTTTTCTTAAGACGACCCCCACAGCCATGAGTAAAAACATCATAACCTGGAGGTCAAAAAGTCCGTCTATTTTCATTTATGCTCATCCCTTTTGCTGTAAATGACTCTGTTATGCTCTCCGTCGTCCAACACATGCACGCCGGGGAAACTCTGGATATACTGTTTGAACTGGGAGTACCCGTAATCTCTCACTTTAAAGTCCCCGAACTTGTTTCGGATCCTGTTCCCCAGAACACTCAGGAAAATGCCGTGTTTTCCGCTGTCCCGGATCTGCTTCAGGATAAACTCCTCGATCCGCTCTTTTTTACTCTTGTCCTCAAAAAGCGTCACTGTGATCTGGGATCCGGACTGTATCAGTTTCAGCTTGGGGAAAGACTCAAGGAATCTGGACAGAAGGCTGTACCCATACCGCCGCACATCAAAATCCGGATACATCTTCACAAGGCGGCTTCCCACCTCACCCAGGCCGGTCTCCCTGTCATCATTCTGGTTTTCGGTAATAATCCGGATCACAGCCTCTTCAATCTGGCTTCTGGCCACCGCATCATTCTCGCTCATGCTGTCCTCCAGAAGGAGCTCCAGCACGGTAAAAATGTCACACGCCTTTCTGAAAGGCGCCGGCGTCTTATTTTCCCCCATTCCAATGACAGTCTTTCCGCTCTCCCTGAGCCGGCTGGCCAGCTTTGTGAAATCACTGTCGCTGGACACAAGGCAGAATCCCTCCAACTCACTTGTGTACAGCATGTCCATGGCGTCAATGATCATGGCCGAGTCCGTTGCATTCTTTCCGTGTGTGTAGCTGAACTGCTGGATCGGCGTAATGGAGTTGTTGAGAAGCTCATCCTTCCACCCCGCATTGTTGGTGCTTGTCCAGTCTCCGTAAATTCTTTTATACGTTACGTTTCCATATTTTGAAAGCTCATCCAGTATAGGCTCAATGTATTTGGATGATACATTGTCCGCATCAATGAGCAGCGCAAATCTGTCTTCCATGCCTGTTACCTCCCCGTTGTTTTCCGTTCTGAATATGGCATTCTTATTTATTATAGCAGAATTTTCTGCCGGGATATAGTAAAGGCGGAAAGAAATGTGGAAAATATATTCAGAAAACATTTTCAAGCCGCTCTTGTCATCTGGTTTTTAATACTATATAATGGGGATGTTGAGGTGGTGAAACTATGACAATTGATACAAAAAATATGCTGAACAGTATTCTGCAGAGTCTGTCACGGATTGACTACGTGAAACCTCAGGATATTCCAAATATTGATCTCTATATGGACCAGGTCACAACATTTATGGAGAGCCAGCTCGGCTCCACCCGCCGGTACAACGAGGACAAGATCCTGACAAAGACCATGATCAACAACTATGCAAAGAACAATCTTCTTCCCCCTCCGGTGAAAAAGAAATATTCTAAAGAGCATGTGCTGGTCCTGATCTTTATCTACTACTTTAAAAATATCCTTTCTATCCGGGATATTGAGACTCTGCTGAAGCCTCTCACAGAGAAGTACTTCCACAACGGAAAGGACTTTGACATCACTTCTGTGTATGAAGAAGTCTGCAGCCTGGAGAAATCCAGGATCGACCAGCTGGCTAAGGATATTGCTAAAATGTACAGCACTGCTTCCGATACCTTCCAGGACGCTCCGGAAGAAGACCGGGAGGCTCTGCAGCTTTTCTCTTTTATCTGCAGCCTTGCGTTTGATGTCTATGTAAAAAAACTTCTCATGGAAAAGCTGATCGACCAGCTCCCTGATCCGGAAGGGAAAAAGTAAAGAGCATAAAAAAGAAGATTGCACAGCGCAATCTTCTTTTTCATTTAGTCTTCTTTAGGATTAATCCTCTCAAATACCATGTCGTACCCGTCATTTCCATAATTCAGAGAACGGTTCACCCTGCTTATAGTTGCAGTGGATGCTCCGGTTTTATCTGCAATTTCCAGATAGGTCTTGTGCTCTCTGAGCATCTTTGCCACCTCAAACCTCTGAGACAGGGAAAGCAGCTCATTGATCGTGCAGATATCTTCAAAAAATATATAACACTCTTCTTTATCTTTCAGACTCAGTATGGCGCTAAAGAGATAGTCAACCGCCTCTGTCCTGATTTTTTTGCTCATATTTATTCTCTCCTCCGAAGTGAAATTCATTATGCGTATATTTTAGCACACTAAATTCATAAAGTCCATAGGCGGGCAGAATATTTTCCTCCATGCGCCCCATATACCGCATTCCCTGTTTCTCAGCGCCAGGCCCTGCGTTTCAGAACAGACAGCAGCTTCTCTAAAGACGTATTAGCCACCAGCTCTTCCGGGAAATCCGCCTCCAACAACAGACGCTGTGAATACTCTGTGTTCACAATATCCACATCCACATGTGCATCGCTGCCCAGGGTGACCATTGTACCATACTTTTTACAGCAGCGGAGCATTTCCAACGCATTTTCATAAGTATTTTCCCGGAAGCCTCCCGGCCGCAGAGAAGAATTGTTGATCTCCAGCAGAGTTCCCGTCTCCCTGGCAGTCCTGGCAAGAATATCGTAATCCGGCCCGTACCGCCCGTCATCAGGATGCCCGATAATGTCGATAACCTCCTTCTTCATAGCATTGACATAGGCTCTCGTGTTCTCCTCCTTCCCACTGGTCCTTCCGTAGCATGGAGGATGAATACTTGCCACTGCTATATCCAGAGAACGTATCGTATCCTCCGGCAAGTCCACCGTACCGTTTTCATCCAGGATATTCAGCTCTACGCCAAAGAGAAGGCGCAGATTCTCCATCTGTCTTGGGACTACCTTCAGATTCTGGAAATAGTAAAGCCCGCAGCTTCCGGGCATCTTCGGCGCATGCTCCGTAATAGCAAGTCCCTCAAGCCCTTTCCGCGCAGCCATAGAAGCCATTTCCCGGATTGTATTGTAGGCATGTCCGCTGGCAATGGTGTGGGTGTGGGTATCAATTTTAATTTCCATCTCTTCCTCCTTGTCATTTGCTGTCGCTTGTCTCTATTTTCTTCACTCTGATAAAGTATAAAATTCCTCTGTCCGGCAATTATTATAACGTAAACTATTTTATTTAGCAAATAGAGGAGGCCTCAGTTCTATGAAGAATGAGAAAAACAAAACTGTATCCACTTCAGAAAAAGACAGAGAAAACCAGTCCCTCATCGACTCCTATGACTACATGGCGGGCGCCGCGTCAGCCGGCGACTGTACCGGTCTGATCCCCGCCGCCCCGGTCTCCGAGGCAGAGCGAGAATCCTACCAGGACCTGTATGCCTATCAATATCGCCCGCCCAAATTTCCCCCAAAGGAAAAATAGAGAAACACATTCCTTGTTCCCGGCATATAGTAAGGAAAAAAGGACTGTATCACTATGGAAAATCAAACACTCGTCCCGGTAAGCGGTGTGATCCAGCGCATCACGCCTCTTTCCCAGGACTGCTGCTCCCTGCAGGTCTCCATTGTAAACAACAGCGGCGTATCCAATTTTATCGTCAGCCCCTCCACCTACGTTGTCCAGGAGATCCATCTGCGGGCCGGTATGCTGGTGACAGCTTTCTACGACAGCAATCTGGCCATTCCCCTCGTATATCCGCCAGAGTATCAGGCTGTGATCATCAGCCGCAAGAATTCTAACGAAACCATCTATGCCGGGTGGTTTGACGACAACCTTCTGGCTGTGGATCAGTCACTGAAACTGAATGTAGCTCCCTCTACTCAGATCATAACCTCCAACGGTCAGAGATTCAACTGCAGTCTGGGCGGACGGCTTCTCATCGTCTACTACTCCGCCACCACTATGAGCCTGCCGCCCCAGACCACGCCCAGGCGTATTATTGTGGTATGTTAGCACTTTTCCTCCTTCCGCATATACTAAACCACCAGAATTTTTAAGGAGGATATTATGAAAAAGCGTCTATTTAGCGCAATGCTGGCAGCCGTCCTGGCCTTATCTGTCCTGGCCGGCTGCTCATCCAAGGAGAAGGAAGTCAGTTCTGACAGCGGCCAGACTGACGGCGACTCCAAAGAACTGACAAAGGTTGTACTGAACGAGGTAGCCCATTCTATTTTCTACGCCCCTATGTATGTCGCCATAGAGGAGGGCTACTTTGAAGAGGAGGGGGTACAGGTCGAACTGGTGAATGGTTTTGGCGCCGACAAGACGATGACCGCCGTCCTCTCCGGCGAGGCTGATATCGGATTTATGGGATCCGAGGCCTCCATCTACACTTACAACGAGGGGGCAGAGGACTATGTTGTCAATTTTGCCCAGCTGACTCAGCGAGCAGGCAATTTCCTTGTAGCCCGGGAACCCATGAATGACTTTTCTTGGGAAAATCTGAAAGGCCATCTTGTTCTGGGCGGCCGCAAGGGCGGTATGCCGGAGATGGTATTCGAATATATCCTGCGCCAGAACGGCATAGATCCGCAGAAAGACCTGTCCATAGACCAGAGCATTGACTTTGGTTCCACCGCCGCAGCGTTTGCCGGGGGGCAGGGGGATTTTACCGTGGAATTCGAACCGGGAGCCACCAGCCTGGAGCAGGAGGGAAAAGGCTATGTAGTGGCGTCCCTGGGTACAGACAGCGGCTATGTCCCCTACACCGCATTCTCTGCGAAGAAAAGCTATATAGAGGAGAACCCGGACGTGATCCAGGGATTTACCAATGCTCTTCAAAAGGGAATGGACTATGTACAGAGCCATACGCCGGAAGAGATCGCCGGCATCATAGCTCCGCAGTTTGAGGAGACGGATCTGGATACGATCACCACGATCGTAACCCGCTACTACGACCAGGATACATGGGCTGACAATCTGGTCTTCTCAGAGGACAGTTTTGATCTGCTCCAGGATATTCTGGAAGACGCAGGCGAACTGGAAAAGAGGGCTCCCTACGAAGATCTCGTGACAACCGAATTTGCCCGGGAGGCAGCCAAATAGATATGTTACCCGGAAAGGGGCTGTCTCAAAACCTGGCGGACCATCCTGCTGTGCAGGCTGATCATATATATCGCTGTCCTGCCTGTGTCACTGCAGCGCAAGGGCAGCCGGGCAGGCGGCATCTTTTGATGCCCCTGCCCATTTTTTCGGATTTCTGAAGAAAACCTTATGACTTTATAAAGCTTCTGTGTCTTTGCTTGCATCGCCCGGGCATACATTATAGAATAGTCCTGTTATAAAGGAGGTATACATATGAACGGCAAATCATACAGTGACTTTTTCGATGACGACTTTGAGGTAATCTATGAGGAAGATCTGCCCGAGATCAATATAAATGACACCCGCACGAACAAGCTGGCAGACACTGACAGCCTGGAGGATTATGATCTCCTGGAGAATGAAGATCTTGAGGATGAGGATCCTGATGACGATGAGTACGATGACCGGCGCCGCAAAAAGCAGGGCAAAAAAGAGAGCGACTCCAGACAGAGCAAAAAAAGAGACCGGGACAGGCAGCAAGACAGACGGGAAAAGTCCCGTTCCAGAAGCAGACACAATATCCTCTCCCCCGTAAAAAAGACAGCGCAGACAGGCGCTAAGGCCGCAGCGCGGCTCATACAGATGGTGTGTAAAATCGCATCCCTTGTGCTGATCGCAGTGATTACCTTTATTATGGGAGCTCACTTCCTGGAGGGGCTCTACACCTACGGAAATCCGGCCACAGCCCTGGCAGAGCGAAATTATACCATGGGAGCCTATGCAGCATTCGCCCTTTTTCTGCTGCTCTTTGAACTTATCTCCTTCCTGTGGGCGCTGACGGGTCCCCGGGTTGCCAGGGACGGGCGCCGCAGCTTCCAGAGTGATACAGGGAGGGGCATGTTCTCTTTCATTCTTGTGGGTGCCGGCTCTGTCCTGGCCTACATCCTGGCAGGCTTCATCCCCGGATGTCCTGCGCCCCTGACGGGGCTTAGGGGCGCTGTAGAAATCTACGGATCCCTCAGCTCCACGCTTCTCCCTCTGTGCATTGCAGGCGTCATAAGCTGTATACTTAGAAAGCTCTTTTCAAGGTAACACACAGGGGACTATATTTCTTCAAAATACTTTTCTCTCCATTTCCTTCCCGCTTCCCGGCCTCTCTCAGCCTCCTCCCGCAGAGTGGGCAGCCCCCTCATAGTCCGGCACAGACAAGTCCGGGCATTTTCATATTCAAACCTGTGTTCAGACATGCAAAAAGAGCGCTGGACCGGACAGCAATAGACCGGCTCAGCGCTCTGATAGGTTATATGTATGCGTTCTGTTCCAAAAGTAGTCGTCCAGAGCATTCAGATTTGCATCTGAATGCTCAATCTCCCTTGCATAGCGGTAAGACATCTGTATCAGCGCCGCCATATCAGCACTGGCTCCGTGAACATACCACTCCATCATCAGCAGTTCCTGTATCCACTCAACTGAGAAAAACGCCAGGCACACCTTGGCATGGACTGCGTCATCGTATACCGCGCCGCAGAAATAGGTGTAGATAAAAAACAGAGCCAGCCTTTCCAGACTTCTGTCCCACTCTTCCTTTCCCGGTCCGCAGCTGATCTGGCTCTCGCGGAAGCTGGCCCGTATCTTCTCATATTCCTCATCTCCTGCCATAAGAAGAAAAGTCTGCTCCTCTCCAAGCAGCTCTTCCCAGCAGGGATCCAGCCTCTCCAGCCCTTTCAGGATCTCCAGTTCTTCCAGCAGCATGGTGCGCCGGGTCAGAGCCCCGCGGTGCAGCAGCCACCTTTCGCCGGATGGAGGCGTCTGCTCTCCCTCCATACCAGCCTGTATCCATTCTTCCATACCAGAAAAGTCGCCTTCCTCCAGAAAGTCCTGTATCCCTCCTGCAAAGGCCAGGCAGAAACGCTCCTTCTGCTCAAAAGTCACTTCCCGCTTTCCAAGCAGTGCATACAGAACCTCCCTTGCATCCACCAGTTTGGTATACAAGAGAAAGTCAAAGCCCTCCTCAAATGTTTCCTCCTCATCTGTGTCCTCTGCCACAAAAGAAAGGTCATCCGCAGCTTCCAGCATGATCCTGGCTGCCTCCGGGCAGGACAGGGAGAGGGAAAACTCCCTCACATTTTCAAACTCCTCCACATGTCTGGGATACTGCGTACATGTATGGCACAGCGCGTCTTCCCCTTTTTCTATATAGAGATCACACAGTCCCTCTTTGTTGAGCATGGCGCAGCGCCCCTCATGCTGACGGAAGGTGCCGTCATCCCAGGAGACAGACCGCTTCATCCGCACGCCGAACTCTCCGGAATAGTTCCTGTACTTCTGGAGAGACTCCTCATCGATGACGATCTGCCACCCCTCACAGCAGGAGGCGGGGCACTTCCCCGCCACACATCTGAAATCATCATAATAAACCGGTCTGATATATCTCATAGGCTGCTCCTGACATCAAATTTCCTGTAAGATCAGCGTATCTCCCTGATCTTCTTCCGAAGCGGCAGCACTTTTCCCGGCGCCACCGAGAGCTCATCTATCCCCATTTGTATAAATGTCTCCGTCATATTCGTGTCTGCTGCCAGATCACCGCAGATACTGATATGTTTTCCCTCCAGGTGGACATTGTTGGTCACAATGCGTATCATTTTGACAAGCGCCGGGTGATACGCGTTGTAGTATCCTGTCAGTTTTCGATTGGTGCGGTCCATAGCCAGGGTATGCTGGGTCAGATCGTTTGTCCCAATGCTGAAAAAGTCCACTTCTCTTGCCAGCTCACCGCTGATCATAACCGCTGCCGGTGTCTCGATCATGACTCCCACTTTAATATTTTCATCAAAGGCCGTCTTCTCTTCCTTCAGTTCCGCCTTTGCCTTCTCCAGCACTTTTTTCGCACCTGCCACCTCCTCGACAGAGGTGATCATGGGAAACATGATCTGCAAATTTCCAAAAGCAGACGCCCGCAGGATAGCTCGCAGCTGGGTCTTGAACATCTCCTCTTTATCCAGAGAGATCCGGATCCCCCGGTATCCCATCATAGGATTGTTTTCTCCCGCGATCTCCATATTTTCGGGCAGCTTATCGCCGCCTAAGTCAGCGGTGCGCACAACAACCTTCTTTGTGCCCATGGCCTCCGCCGCCAGCTTATACACCTGGAACTGCTGATCCTCCGTGGGCAGCTTTCCGGGAGACTCCATGTAGAGAAATTCGCTGCGGAAAAGACCGATACCGTTTGCGTCATTGCGCAGCACTCTCTCGATGTCCTCGCGGCTCCCTATGTTGGCACACACGTCAATTTTCTGGCCGCTCTGGGTAACATTCTCTTTTCCCTTCAGGCGCTCCAGCGTCTCCACTTTCTGGAGATTCTGCTGCTTTTTCTGCTTCATCTTCTCCATGGTGGTCTGGTCCGGCTCAATATACAGCTTTCCGTCAAACCCGTCTATAATGACCATTTTGCCCTCATAGTCTCTCTTGAGAGCCTCACCGATACCGATCACAGATGGAATGCCTTTTGTCCTGGCGAGCACCGCCGTGTGGGAGTTGATGGAGCCATACATTGTGACAAATCCCAGGACTTTTGTCTTGTCCAGCCTGGCAGCCTCGCTGGGATACAGATCTCTGGCCGCCATGATAAACGGCTCATCCATAAACATGCGGTCTTTCCGGCTCCTGGACAGTATGCGCAGGACGCGGGACGCCACATCCTGCACATCCGCCTCATGTCCCCGCACATAACTCTCCGGTCTGGCGGAGAAAACTTTCAGGAAATCCTCGACAGACTCCTTCACCGCATACTCCGCATTCAGCTTCTGATCTGTGATGATGCGCACCACCCGGTTGACAAACTCCTCGTCGTCCAGGACCATCTGCTGCATCTCAAAGATTGTGGCGTTGGCCTCACCCAGCTCACTGGCCGACTCTTCATAGAGTTCACGGATCTCTGCCGCTGTCTTCTTTCTCGCCTTCTGAAATCTGACCAGCTCTTTCTCAGCGTCCTCCACATAAATCTTGCGGATCTCCCGCTCCCCTCTGTTAAAAAACACAAGCCGGCCGATTACGATTCCTTCTGATACCTTTTTCCCTGTCAATGTAATCATATGATACTTCCTGCCCCTTTTTTGTTCTGTATGTCTTTTACTTTACACGCTGGGGCAGATCCAGTCAAGTGCCAGCCGCACCTTACGCCCCCTTACTCTTCAAAGAGTGCTGTGGACAGGTATCGCTCACCTGTGTCCGGCAGAAGCGCCACAATGGTCTTGCCCTGGAATCGGTCCTGGCCGGCAAGCTGAAGTGCCGCGTGGAGAGCTGCGCCGGATGAAATTCCCACCAGTACACCCTGACGCTTAGCCAGCAGCCGGGCCGCCTCGAAGGCCTCCTGTGTCTTCACTTTCATCACTTCACTGTAAACTTCCGTGTCCAGGATCTCCGGCACAAATCCTGCGCCGATTCCCTGGATCCCGTGGGGGCCCGGCCTGCCGCCTGAAAGCACCGGGGAATCCTCAGGCTCCACGGCAACGATGTGGATGTCCGGATTTTTCTCCTTCAAAAATCCGCCTGTCCCGGTAACCGTGCCTCCGGTTCCCACGCCTGCCACAAAGATATCTACTTTCCCATCTGTATCCTCCCAGATCTCTGGTCCGGTGGTCTCCCTGTGGGCTTTGGGATTGGCGGCATTTACGAACTGTCCCAGGACAACAGCTCCCTCCATGGACGCTGCCAGCTCCTCCGCCTTTGCGATGGCGCCTGACATGCCTTTTGCCCCCTCTGTCAGTACGATCTGTGCTCCGTAGCTCCCAAGCAGCTTCCTTCTCTCCACACTCATTGTCTCCGGCATGGTAAAGATCACCCGGTAGCCACGGGATGCCGCCACAGAGGCAAGCCCGATGCCTGTGTTTCCGCTGGTGGGCTCAATGAGCGTATCTCCCGGGCGGATCAGACCTCTCTCCTCCGCGTCCCGGATCATAAAGAGGGCCGCCCTGTCTTTCACGCTCCCTGCCGGATTGTATGACTCCAGCTTTACAAGCACTCTTGCCCTGAGTTCTTTTTCCCTCTCCAGGTTTGTCACCTCCAGGAGGGGGGTCCTGCCGATCAGTTCCTCTACGCTTTTATATATCTTTCCCATTGTCTGTTGCTCTCCTTTCTTGTCTCCTTTGCACATTTGTGTGCCCTGTTTGCCAGCCATCCTTCAGCCGCCGCTCCGGGCACTGCCTCTCTAAATATAATATATTACTTTAGTAGGAATTGATCTCAAAAAGAAAGCTGCCCGGCTAGGCATCTGTCTCTGCGTGGACCTGTTTTCCCGCATTGTCAGGATCAGCCTCCTTCTTTATCAGGTCATTCAGTGTCTTTTCCTCCAGAAGGCAGGCTGTCCGGCGGTCAATCTCTTCCCACAGAAGGGCTCGGACTGCTCTGCTTATCTTGTCCTCCCTGCCGTCCCGATCGGCATCGGTAATGCAAAAAGGTCCCTCCAGCACTTCCAGTATTTCTCTGACCGTGATGCAGGACGGGTCCCGGGAAAGACTGTAGCCGCCCCCGGCCCCCTTTGTACTTTGGAGTATGCCGCCCCGGCGGAGCTGGCCAAACACCTGCTCCAGATAATTCACGGACACTCTCTGCCTTGCGGCGATCGCCGTCAGAGGGACCGGCTGTCCGCTGACATTGACCGCCAGATCCACCAGCGCCCTGAGGCCATATCTCCCTTTTGTGGATATTTTCATCTCCTGCACCGCCCTATACGCTTATTTTTATTTCCTACCAATTCAATAAATATTATATGGGTCTACTTATACTATATCTGCTCTGTCCTGTCAATCTCTCTTTTTTCTTTCCGCTTTGTCTCCTCAAGAATATGAGCAACCGTCACCTGATCCGCCGCATCCAGAATGCAGTCCCACATTTCCTGCCACAGCGGTCTGGTAGGGCAGACATCGCAGTCCATCTGACAGTCTGTCTCCCCTGTCAGGCAGCCCACGGGAGCAAGCGGGCCTTCCACAGCCTGCAGCACCATTCTCGCCGTCAGCTGTTCCGGGGATACCAGGAGGCGGTACCCGCCTCTGGCTCCCCGCACGCTCTCCACAATGCCCTTCTCCTTCAGCGCCTTTATGATCCTCTCCAGGTACTTTTCTGACAGTTCTCTGCGCCTTGCAATATTTCCCAGGCTCTCCTTTTGTTCTTCCCCTGCATGCAGAGCCAGGTCTGTCACAATCTCCATGGCGTAGACGCCCTTTGTCGATATCTTCATCTTGCACTCTGCCCCGCGGCTACTCTTTTCCG
Organism: Lachnoclostridium phocaeense; assembly: GCF_959599685.1. Classification (NCBI taxonomy): domain Bacteria; kingdom Bacillati; phylum Bacillota; class Clostridia; order Lachnospirales; family Lachnospiraceae; genus Lachnoclostridium; species Lachnoclostridium phocaeense. Next base: position 11,363 of record NZ_CAUGIN010000011.1, on the reverse strand, counting down.
TTAAAGCAGTACGTACATACTTTACACGGCTCTATGCCAATGGAAGCAAGCAGATCGTCCAGACGGTGATATCTGAGAGTTGTAAAATTCTGCTCCTGGCGGATCGCTTCGATCATCTGCGCGTAGCGGCAGGAATCCGGATCTGTGTACTCCTCCAGCACTTCCTTAGGACAGTTCTCCCCCTCTTTCTCCCGGATTACCCGCCTGGTGATCAGTTCCAGCTCCGATTTTGTCCGGGAAAAGTTGAGGTATTTGCAGCCGTACACAAGAGGCGGGCAGGCGGGCCGCACATGCACTTCCTTTGCACCGCTCTTGTACAGGAACTCTGTGGTCTCCCGCAGCTGAGTTCCTCTGACAATGGAGTCGTCAATGAGGAGCAGCTTCTTATCCTCGATCAGCTCCCGCACCGGTATGAGCTTCATACGGGCGATGAGATTTCTCTGGCTCTGGTTCTGGGGCATAAAGGACCGGGGCCAAGTAGGCGTGTACTTGATAAAGGGCCGGGCATAGGGAATGCCGGACTCGTTGGAGTATCCGATGGCGTGGGCCACTCCGGAGTCAGGGACACCAGCCACGATATCCGGATGCACCGTTCCGCAGTCCCGCTTTGCCAGCATGCTTCCGCATCTGTATCTCATGGCCTCCACATTGACTCCCTCGTAGGAAGATGTCGGATAGCCGTAGTACACCCACAGGAAGGAGCAGATCTTCATCTTCTCTCCCGGCGGGAGCACCGTCTCCACACCCTCCGGCGTAATATAGGCGATCTCCCCGGGCCCCAGCTCCCTGTAATCGCTGTAGCCCAGATTGATATAGGCAAAACTCTCAAAGGAAATACAGTAAGCGCCCTCTTTTCTGCCCACTACAAGGGGTGTTCTCCCCATCAGATCCCTGGCCGCATAGATTCCGCCCTTTGTCATGATCAGCATGGTCAGAGAACCGTCGATGGTCTCCTGGGCATAGCGAATCCCCTCCGCAAAAGAACTCTTCCGGCAGATCAGGGACGCCACCAGCTCTGTGGCATTGATCATTCCTCCGCTCATCTCCTGAAAGTGGGAATGTCCTTCTCTGTATGCGTTGTCCAGGATATCGTCCAGGTTGTTGATCTTACCCACCGTGGCAATGGCAAAACTGCCCAGATGGGACTGTATGAGAAGCGGCTGGGGCTCATAGTCCGAAATGCATCCGATCCCCAGATTTCCTTTCATCTCCTCCACATCTCTCTCAAACTTCGTGCGGAACGGAGAATTCTCTATATTGTGGATCGCCCTGCAGAATCCTTCCTTCCCGTGAGCGGCCATGCCGCCCCTTCTTGTTCCCAGATGAGAGTGGTAATCCACCCCGTAAAACAACTCCAGTATACAGTCCTTCTTGGACGCCACACCGAAAAGTCCTCCCATGTACTTTTCCTCCTTTATTCAGCATTCTTTTATCCAATACAGTTCCTTCAATAGATACTTTTTCATTATAAATGATTTGCCCCCTAGATACAAGCCGAATTGTACAGCTGAATATTTGTTTTATGGGAATTTTCTGTATATTTCTGTCATATCAATTGACTTTTTCAAAGATTTATGCTACGCTGTCAGAGTAAATTTACAGACAATTCTGTAGATTTATGAACCTTTTATTTTTTATTCAATTGGTATGGAGGTAGCATATGCACAAAGGTACTGTAAAGTGGTTCAACAACCAGAAAGGCTATGGCTTCATCTCAGACGAAGAAGGGAATGATATCTTCGTTCACTACTCCGGACTTCTGATGGATGGTTTCAAATCCCTCGAAGAAGGCCAGGCAGTAGAATTTGATGTGACCGAAGGTACAAAGGGACCGCAGGCTGTCAATGTTGTCAAGCTGTAACTGAAAAACATTAATCGGAATAAGATGTACCTTTTATTTATATAAACGGCAATTTCATTTAGATATTTAAAAGCAATACATGCGAATGCGATTAAACACTGTGTGAAACACAAGAACGCTGCCCGGGGCTCGGATTTCCATCCGTCTGCCCCGGGCAGCGTTTTATTCTGTCAGACTACTCGTCTGCTTCTTCCTCTTCCACAAGCCGCAGTCCCGCCGTGTCTGTCACCGGCAGAGAGAATATAATGGCCTTTGCCTTGGTATCCATACCGGCCTGCTGCATGACAGCCTGCATAATGGCGTTCTTATTCTCCGTCTTTGTCACGATCAGGATCAGCTCCTTCTCGGAGACAAGGGAAACCCCGAAGAATTTCTCCGCTCTCTTCATGCCGGTTCCCCTGGCGTGGAGTACAGTGCCGCCCGCAGCCCCGGCGCTCCTGGCCGCGGCCATCACCATCTCATTGTACCCCTGGTTTGCAATTACGATCAAAAGTTCATGTGCTGTATCCTTCAATACCGTCTCCTCACCTTTCTCAAAATTCTGGTTATCCAGAAGAAACAGAAGCTCTCTCTTCCCACCGATACTGCTGACAGGCACAGTAAAGGCAATGCCTGTCCCCGGGATATCGATCTTGAACTGCTGGCGCAGCCCTTTTTTCAGCGTCTTCCACACTTCTCCCGTCACAACGCTCAGGATCACTGTCTTCTCCGACTCCTCCAGCCCCAGGTAATCCAGCATCTCACTGTTTGCCGTTCCCCTTCCCAGAGTGACCATGTTGGCGTCCACATGGTTTGCCTGGTAAAACTCCAGAAAATCCACGGCCGCCTCTTTCCAGTCAGTGATCGTCACCATCATATATACTTCACTCATAATTCAGCCCTCTTTTACAATTCGATAATCGCGTCATCCGCGTACGCTTCCAGGGATGTAACCTGGCCTTCCGCCGCTGCCGCTTCCGCGTGTCCTGCCTGCAGTTTGTAGATCAGTCCGATCACCTGTATGGTGATCAGCGGTGTCATGGCAACCATGGCAACCACGCCGAAAGCGTCCGCCACGATATCCCCGCCCACGGAGGTACATGCCCCTATGGCAAAAGGCAGAAGAAAGGTGGCCGTCATGGGGCCGGAGGCCACTCCGCCCGAGTCAAAAGCCACAGCCGTAAAGATCTTCGGCACGAAAAACGACAGCACGATGGCCACCAGATAGCCCGGTACAAGAAGGTAGAAAATGGAGATCCCTGTCAGCACACGCAGCATGGCAAGACCTACTGAGACAGCCACACTGATGGACAGACCCGTCTTCATGACGCCGCCTTCAATGGCTCCATCCGTCAGCTCCTCTACCTGCTTTGTCAGCACGTACACTGCCGGCTCGGCGATAACGATAAAGTAGCCGATCAGCATTCCGATCGGTATGATAATCCACTTGTAGGACAGAGATGCGATCATCTGTCCGAGATAATTTCCTGCAGGCATAAATCCCACGTTCACTCCTGTCAGGAACAGCACTAAACCTATATACGTATAGAAAAGTCCCACCAATATTTTGATCAGAGGACGTTTTTTCAATTTCAGTGAAAAAATCTGGAACAATCCGAAAAAAACAACGATTGGTAGAAGTGAAACTGCGATCTCTCCAAAATATTCCGGAAGTGCGTGTAAAAATAGTTTTCCAAGCTCAACGGAGTCTTCCACCCCCGTGAGCGAGGACATGCTGTAGGCTCCCCCGTCCGTCTCATAGATCAGCCCCAGTATGAGCACGGCCAGGATGGGACCGATGGAACAAAGAGCCACCAGGCCAAAGCTGTCGTCCGCCGCGTGGCGGTCGCTCCGGATGGCAGATATACCGATACCCAGTGCCATGATAAAGGGAACTGTCATAGGACCTGTGGTCACTCCACCCGAGTCAAACGCTACCGCAAGAAAGGCCTTCGGCGTAACTGCTGCCAGGGCAAACACAATAATGTAAAAGAACACCAGCATCCGGGAAAGGGGAATGCCGAACAAGATCCTCAGGAACGCCACCACAAGGAAAATCCCCACGCCTGTCGCCACGGCAACTATGATGACCATATTGGGGACTGCCGGGACCTGCTCTGCAAGCACCTGAAGGTCCGGCTCCGACACTGTGATGACAAACCCCAGGATGAAGCCCAGGACAACCATCACCCACAGCTTCTTCGAGCGGGTCATACTGCTTCCCACCCTCTCTCCCATGGGAGTCATGGCCATCTCGGCCCCCAGGGTAAAAAACATCATCCCGATCACCAGCATCACTGCTCCAACGAGAAATTCCAGCATAGTGTCCGTTGAAACCGGAACAATCGTAAAGCACAGCGCCATCACGATCACGATGATGGGAAGCACCGCGCTGACAGCCTCTCTCAGCTTTTCTTTTAATCTCTCCTTCAGTCTTTCTCTTACTTCTGCCTTGTGAAATTCTTCTGAATAAGTCGTACTGCCTTTTTTGCTCAATAATCGTCTCCTTTCTTCTGCCGTGTCAAATTGCTAACTTTATTAGTAATTATACATGGAAAAGGCAGCCCTGTCAAATCCAACCGGGCTGCCTGGAGCGTCCCTCTCCTTTATGCGCTGACTATATGATATTGTTTACACTCTGCTTTGTCCACTCAGGGATTCTGCCGCCCGGACCACGTGCTGTGCCAGCACGGATGTGGTGACGCTCCCCACGCCCCTGGGGACAGGACTGATAAAGGAGGCCCCTGGCTCCACCGCCTCAAAGTCCACATCCCCGCACAGATTTCCCTCCGAGTCCATATTGATGCCCACGTCCACCACCACAGCGCCTTCCCCTGCCATGGGGGCTGTGACCATCTTCGCCTTTCCGGCGGCAGCGATGAGTATGTCCGCCGCCCGGCAGGTGCCTGTCAGGTCCTCTGTCCGGGTGTGGCAGATGGTGACTGTGGCGTGCCGCTTAAGGAGCAGCATGGCCAGGGGTTTGCCCACCACCATGCTCCTTCCGATGACAGTCACCTTCTTTCCCTTTGGATCAATGCCGTAGTGGTCCAGCATCTCCATCACCGCCTCCGGCGTACAGGGCGCATAGCCGCTGTCGTCCCCGGAAAAGACCTTCGCTATATTGACAGGGCTCATGCAGTCCACGTCCTTGACCGGGTCGATAAGGCTCTTTAGGGGCTCCTCGTCCAGATGCCCGGGAAGGGGGCGGAACACTAAGATCCCGTGTACGGAAGGGTCCCTGTTCAGCGCTTCCAGCGCCTCCTCCAGCTCCCTCTGGGAGACGTCCTCCGGAAGCTCTGTCACCTGGCATCCGATGCCCGTCAGCTCCATCCGTTTCTTTGCTCCCCGCTCATAGGAGAGGTCGTCCGGCCTTGCCCCCACCCGCAGGATGGCCAGCTTTGGCTCTGTCCCCCTCTCCTTCAGCGCTTCTGTCCTCTGTATCAGGCGCTCCTTCATGGCCTTCGCCACTTCGGTTCCCAACATCACTGTTCCCATCTTTTTGTCCCTCCTGTGTTGTGTCTGCATGCTGCTTCCGCATATCGTCCGTCCGCCGTCAGGCTTCCGGATCGGTACCGCTCTATTTTACACTCTGGAGCACCTGGCTGTAAATACGCTCTTTCTTCCCCCGGCCCTCCGCGATCATCCGGTCAGCCCGGCCGTTCAGCTCCTCCGCCCGGCCTCTGTCCTTCATGAGCCGTGTGTTGATAAAGACATTTAAGGAGGCTCCCTCCAGGGCCGCCTGGGCAAAGAGGATGCCCACCCCCACGTCACTTAAGGCCAGCCTGCTGCCCTTCTCCCCCAGGACCTCCAAAAGGTCCATGGAGGCGAGCACGGTCTCCATGATCTCCAGCGGGGCCACGCTGGCGTCGTAAAGGGCGGACTCCATGACTTTCTCCCTGGCAGCCTTCTCCTCCTCTGTATTTTTCGGGAGCCCGTAGGCCCTGGACAGGGGCTCAAAGGCCTGGGCGTCCCGGTCTGTCAGGGCGACCAGCCTGTCCCGCAGCTTCCCCAGCTCCTCCAGGGCCGCCAGGATCTCCTCCTCCACTGCCGCGTATTTCTTTTTCCCCACAGTCAGGTTCGCCACCATCATGCCAAGGGCAGCCCCGAAGGCTCCCACAGCGGCGGAGGCTCCCCCTCCCCCAGGCACGGGGGCCTTGGAAGACAGCTCCTCAAGGAACTCCGTAGTCTTCATCTCCAGCATCATCATAGTCTTTCTCCTTCTCTTTTTGTCTCTGTCCTTCTGTCTGTTCTCTCTGGCTCTTCTGCTATCTCTTCTTTCTGGGCATCACATGGATGGCTCCGCCCTTCAGCTCCTCCAACGCCTCCGCCACGCCCTCATTGTAGGTGGGGTGGGGACGCATGGCCCGGAGCACCTGGGAAGCCGTCAGATGGTTTTCGATAGCGCTGACAAACTCGCCGATCATGTCTGTGGCCCGGCCGCACATCATCTGCACGCCCAGTATCTCCTCTGTCTCCTCATGGACGACCACCTTGATAAAGCCTCTCTCCTCCTTTGAGATGAGGGATTTCCCGTTGGCGCTCATGATGAACTTGCCTGTCCGCACAGGGATCCCTTCCCCTTTGGCGGTCTCCTCGTCCAGCCCCGCCGAGGCGATCTCCGGCTCCGTGTACACGCAGCCCGGCACCACCGCCAGGTCCACAGAGGGCTCCTGTCCTGCCAGCAGCTCCGCCAGCACCATGCCCTGGGCGCTGGCAGCATGGGCCAGCTGTGCGCCCGGGATCATATCCCCGATGGCGTAGACGCCCGGGATGCTCGTGGCAAACCTGTCATCCACGAGAACGCGGCCACGCTCCATATCCGGGACTGCGCCCTCCCCAAAAAGTCCCTCCGAGGCGGGCCGTCTCCCCACGGCGCAGAGCACATACTGTCCGGAGACGGACTGCTCTTTTTCCTTCTCCTCAAACCGGCAGACAAGTCCGCCCGCCGCCTCTTCCACAGACCGGACTGCCGCTCCCGTGTGGATATCCACTCCTCTCTTCTTCAGGATCATCTTCAGGTTCTGGGAGATTTCTTTGTCCATGTTTGGCACCAGCCGGGGCATGGCCTCCAGGATCGTCACCTTACAGCCAAGGGAGGAATAGATGGTGGCGAACTCCACGCTGATGACGCCTCCCCCTATGATGATCAGGCTCTCAGGCACCTCCCGCAGCGCAAAGAGCTCGTCGCTTGTCAGGACACCAGGCAGATCCATGCCCGGGATGGGCAGGATGACAGGTCTTGAGCCGGCCGCCAGCACCACTTGCTCCGCCTGGTACACCTGCTTTTCTCCGTCCTTCTCCACTTCCACCTGTCTTCCCGGGAGGAGCCTTCCCCTGCCCGCCAGACAGGTCACGCCGCCTCCCTTAAGGAGCTGCTCCACTCCCTGCACCAGCTGGTCTGTGGTCTCCTCCTTGTAGGCCAGGATCTTCTCAAAGTCAAAGCTGACTCCCTCTGCCTTTACCCCGAACCGCTCCGCCTGCCGGATCTCCCGGTAGAGTCCGGAGGCGTGGAGCATGGCCTTGGCCGGGATACAGCCCCGGTTCAGGCAGGTCCCCCCCGCCCGGCTCTCCTCCACAATGGCCGTCTTCAGCCCCAGCTTTGCGGCCTTGATGGCGCACACATAGCCCCCGGGCCCCGCGCCTATGATGATCAGATCGAATCTTTCTTCCATATCCTCTTCTCCTTTTGTCTCCCTATATCTCCTCCGACGCGACCCACCGGATGACATCCCGCAGCATCTCTGCCTCAGCCGGGTCGGCCGGGTGGAGCAGGCCAAGCTGCCTGCAGAGGGCCTTCCTGCTGTACCTGGCGTTTTTCAGACAGTCGGGAAGAGCCAGGATAAGCCCCGGCTTCAGGGCGTCTGAATAGACCGCCGCGTCTGTCACTTTTCCCTGATCCACCTTCAGCTCCACAGAGAGGCTCCCCCAGGGAAACCGGTGAGACAGCTCAAACTGGAATTCCAGCCTGCGCCCGAATTTCCACTCCCAGGATGCAAAATATTCCTCGTCGGCCTTCAGCCTCTCCCCGTCCAGCTCCTCCTCTGTCAGGAGAGTGCTCCTCTGGCCGTACACCTCCTCAAAGGCCTGCCGCAGTGCTGCCTTCAGCCTGTCTATAGTCAGGTCCGGGACAAATTCCCGCAGGTTGGCCACTCTGGAGCGGACAGAGTCCACACCCTTGGACTTCAGCTTCTCCTTATTCACCGTGAGATAGCTGCCCAGCACCTCCTTGTCCACGTCCGCCATCAGCGTACCGTGGTGATAGCAGTAGTCTCCCTGCTCATAGTAGGCGTTCCCGGAGAATTTCCGCCCGTCTGCCAGAAGGTCGTTCCTGCCCGACCGGACCGCAGGGATGCCCAGGGCCCTGACCGCCCGCAGGATCACCTCGGTCTGCCTTTCCACGCTGTAATCCTTCTTTCTCACAAGGAAAGTAAAATTCAGGTTCCCCAGGTCATGGTAGACAGCACCGCCTCCGGAGAGCCGGCGGGCCACATACCCGCCGTCCTCTTCCAGGCGGCTCACCCTGCACTCCTTCCAGGCATTCTGGTTCCTCCCGATGACGACCGTTCTCTGGTTCTGCCAGAGATACAGGATGCACTCCCTCTCGCCGCAGGTCTCCAGAAGATATTTTTCCACAGCCAGATTGTGGTATGGCACAAACTGCCCGCTCTCTGTATATCTGATGGTGTCGATCATGCTTCTCCCTCTGCTCCGAAATCATAGGTGAGGACCGGATGTCTGGCCGCCTCCACCTCGTCCAGCCTTGTGACCGGCGTGGTGACAGGCGCCTCGTGCAGTTTCTCCGGATCTGTCTTCGCCAGCTCATACAGGCTGCGGAACACCTGGATGGCATCGTCCAGCGTCTCCTTTGACTCGGTCTCCGTGGGCTCCACCATGAGGGCCTCCTCCACAATCAGGGGGAAGTACATAGTCGGCGGGTGGATGCCGTTGTCCAGCAGTCCCTTGGCAATGTCCATGGCCGAGATGCCGGTCCCCTTCTTCAGGTCCGCGAGGCTCATGACAAACTCGTGCATGCAGGTCTCGTCATAGGCCATGGTGTACAGATCCTTCAGGGCGCATCTCATGTAGTTGGCGTTCAGCACTGCGTTCTGGCTGGCCTCCCTGATGCCCTCTCTCCCCAGGGTGAGGATGTAGGTGAGGGCCCGCACCACCACAAGGAAATTGCCGTAGAAGCTCTTCATCTCCCCGATGCTCCGGGACGGCCTCTCAAACCGGCAGCAGTCCTCCCCCGTCACGAGAACGGATGGAAGGAAATCTGTCAGCAGCTCCCTGCAGCCCACCGGACCGCTTCCCGGGCCGCCACCTCCATGGGGCGTGGAAAAGGTCTTGTGGAGGTTCAGATGGACCACGTCAAAGCCCATGTCCCCCGGGCGCACAGTGCCCATGACCGCATTCAGGTTCGCCCCGTCATAATAACACAGTCCGCCGCACTTGTGCACGATATCTGTGATCTCAAGGATATTTTTATCAAACAGTCCCACTGTGTTGGGATTGGTCAGCATCAGGCCCGCCACGTCATCGCCGGCCGCCTCCCTCAGCTTCCCGATGTCCACACATCCCTCCGCGTTGGAGGGGATGGTCACCACGGAGTAGCCTGCCATGGCCGCGCTGGCCGGGTTGGTGCCGTGGGCCGAGTCGGGAACAAGTATCTTCGTCCTCTTTCCATCCTTCCTGCTCTCATGGTAGGCCTTGATGAGGAGAAGCCCGGTAAATTCCCCGTGGGCTCCCGCCGCGGGCTGGAAGGTCATACGGTCCATGCCGGTGATCTCACACAGATATTTCTCCGCCAGGTGGAGCACCTCCATACAGCCCTGCACCGTGTCCTCTCCCTGGAGAGGATGGATCTCGGTAAATCCGGGAAGGGAGGCCACCGCCTCGTTGACTCTGGGATTGTATTTCATGGTGCAGGAGCCCAGGGGATAAAAACCGTCGTTGACCCCGTGGGTCTTCCTTGCAAGCTCCGTGTAGTGCCGGGAGATCTCCACCTCGGACAGGGCGGGCAGGTGGAGCTCCTTCCCCCGTCTGTCCCCCTCCGGCAGGCTCACGGTCTCCACATCGCAGGGAGGAAGCGCAGGGCATCCTCTGCCTGGTCTGCTCTTTTCAAATACTAACATGCCTTACACCTCCTTCAGGATGCGGACTGCCTCGTCCATCTCTTCTTTTGTGTTCATCTCCGTGCAGCACCAGAGGATCCGGTGGTCGTCCAGGGGAAGTCCACCCAGGATGCCGTGCCCCTCAAGGGCCTGCAGCGCCCGGCCGGACTCCTTCTCCGACACGGTCACGAACTCGTGGAAAAACCCGCCCCTGTTCTCCAGCTCAAAGCCCGCCTCTCCCAGCCTTTTTGCAAAGTAGTGGGCCTTGGACAGGCAGGAGGAGGCGGCTCTTTCAAGCCCCTCATTTCCCATGGCTGTCAGGTAGACGCCCACCGCCAGGGCGCAGAGGGCCTGGTTGGAACAGATGTTGCTGGATGCCTTCTCCCTGCGGATATGCTGCTCCCTTGCCTGCAGGGTCAGCACGTAGCCGGTCTTTCCGTTCCGGTCCTTCGTCTGTCCCACGATCCTGCCCGGCAGCTTGCGCATCATGGCCCTGGTGGCGGCCATAAAGCCCAGGTAGGGTCCGCCGAAGGCGAGGGGAAGTCCCAGAGGCTGCCCCTCTCCCACCGCCACATCGGCCCCGTACTCGGCCGGTGTCTTCAGGATACCCAGCGAGATGGGATTCACGCTCATGATGAATTTGGCCCCCGCCTGGTGGACTGCCTCGCCGATTTCCTTTGCCGGCTCCAGGTTCCCGTAGTAGTTGGGGTGCTGGATGAGGACGCAGGCTGTCTCTTTATCCAGGTGTGCCTTCAGCCACTCCACATCTGTCACACCGTCTTTTTCCGGTATCACCTCCAGCTCCATCCCGTTCCCAAAGCAGTAGGTCTTTACCGTCTCAAGGATGCAGGGAAGGACCGCGGCGGATATGCAGGCCCTGCCGCGCTTCCTCTCTCTGCACATGGCCACTCCTTCTGCCGCGGCTTCAGCGCCGTCATAGACGGAGGCGTTGGAGACATCCATCCCGGTCAGGTCACAGATCATGGTCTGGTATTCAAAGATGGACTGCAGGATTCCCTGGCTGATCTCCGCCTGATAGGGGGTGTAGGCAGTCTGCAGATTTTCCTTGGATGTCACGCTGCCCACCACGGCCGGGATGTAGTGGCGGTAGGCCCCCGCCCCCCGGAAGATGGTGGGGAACACTTTGTTCTTTGCAGCTATGGACTGCATCTTTCTCTTCACTTCCAGCTCAGAAAGCCCTTCAGGTATGTTCAGTCCGCCCTTCAGCTTCACCTCCTCCGGGATATCCCGGAACAGGTCGTCCATAGACGCATAGCCGACGGCCTCAAGCATTGCCTGCCGTTCCTCCTGGGTGTTCGGCACATAGCTTCCCATATATTTTCCTCCTTCTTCTCTCCGGTAGTGTCCAAAACTACCATGCTTTTTATTGGTTAAAGTTACGTTTTACCTTG